>DAIUFO010000341.1:0-4556 GCA_036844545.1 Chloroflexota bacterium | reverse complement strand
CTCGCCGCTGACCAGTACGACCTACTTGGTTCAACAGATCGGCCATGCGCACGCTCAGATGCAGCAGCGGGTGATCGGCTTCCTTCCGTACTGGCAGGAGGACAGTGCCAAGTATGTGCACACCAACCTTCTCTCAGACCTGGTCTTTTTCGCCCTCACTGCAGATGCGCAGGGGCAGATCGTGACGGAGACGAATGGCAAGCCAGAGCCCGGCTGGCGGGCCTGGAACTCGTCCACGGTGAGGAATCAGATTGCCAGAACGCAGATCGCGGGCGCTAAGTTTGTCCTAACCGTCGCCCAACAGGACGGCGTCCAGCTCGGCGCGTTTCTGGACGACGCCGCCGCTCAGCGAAGCCTGGTCGCCACCCTTGCCTCACAGGTGGCCGACGACCATCTGGACGGACTCAACTTGGACTTCGAGTTTCCCGGCGCATCGACGCCGGCTCATCGGCAGGTATTCACGGAGTTCGCGCGTAGCCTGGTTGCCGCGATTCACGCAAAGGCTGCCGGCGCGGAAGTCAGCATCGACCTGCCGCCAATCTCTGCCACGAGGCCCGGTCTGTACGATATTCCAACGCTCGCCCAGATCTTCGACGAGGTTATCGTCATGTCCTACGACTACTACACGCCCGGCTCGGACGTGGCGGGGCCTGTGGCGCCAATATCTGGCTACGCCGACGCGCAGTACTTCTTCGACGTGACGACGACCTATGACGACTACAGCCAGGCCGTCCCGGCCGGCAAGCTGATCATGGGCGTGCCGTACTACGGCTACGACTGGCCGGTAGAGGACAACAGCGAGCCACTCGCTGCCGTCCTCCCCCAAAGCGACACGAATGGGTACGCCGAGGTGGTTTCCTACAGCCGCATGAAAACGGAGCCCAACCTCAATGGCCAGAACTGCCACTGGGATACCACCGCGCAGGCGACTTGGTGCGGCTACACGGACCCCGAAACCAGCGTGCAGCGCGAAGCCTGGTTGGAAGACGACCGCTCCATTGCTGCCAAGTTCGGCTTCGCCAAGCAGCACCAGTTTGGCGGCGTGGCTATCTGGGCGCTGGGGTACGCGGGCAGCTACGACGAGCCCTGGGACCTCCTCCAGCGGGAGTTTACGAAGACTGGCCAGTCCTGAATGGACTGGACCGTAGAACGACGTACTGCCTGCGAGGGCGGTCGCCATCTGAAGATGCTGCCGCTCTCCGCAACGCACGCTGGCCCGTGGGCGTCGCTGTGTCATGGCACGGTGGTTCCTCCAGCTTCTGTGCAGAGCAATCGAAAGGCGTAAGTTCGGTTTGGACAAGGAACCGGTAAACCCGTCACCCGATAACGTGCGGATGGCCGACCTGCTGGGGGCGCTTTCCCTGGCAGCTGATTTAGCGGTCGGGCTGCCAGCTGAGCATGGGGTACGCGCCTGCTACATCGGTCTGCAGATCGGGACCGAACTGGGGCTCAGTGCCGAGGAGATGGCCGACCTGTACTATGCCGAGCTCCTCATGGATGCTGGCTGCACCGCGTTTACCAGCTCGCTTGCCGCGTACATCCTCGGCGAAGAGATCTCCGCCCGCCGAGAACTCTTCTTCCATACGGATGTTGACAATCCCCTCGCGGTGATGAGCTGGCTGGCGCGATACATGGCCGTGGGTCAGCCACTCCATGTCCGAGCATCCCGCACGGTTGATTTCGCGTTTCGCGGCAAGGAACGGATGCGTGAGGGCTTCCGCAACACCTGCGATGCCGCTCAGAGGCTCGCGGAGCGTGTAGGGATGTCAACCTGCGTTCAAAACGCGCTGCTGTCCGTCTTTGAGCAGTGGGATGGGGGTGGCATGCCAGCCGGACTCAGAGGCCAGGCCATCCCGCTCATCGCCCGGATCGTGTACGTAACCAGCTTCCTCGAAGTTTTCCACCGACTTGGCGGTCGCGACGCCGCGCTTCAGCTTGCCCGGGATCGCAGAGGCAAGTCGTTCGACCCTGATGTCGTGGATGCCTTCGAGTCTGAGTCGTCGCGGCCGGGCTTTTGGGAGACGCTCGATCAGGAGTCCGCCTGGGACACGGTCCTGGCGCTCGAGCCCGAGTCGCCACGACGTTTCATTCCCGGCGCGCGGATCCCCGAGCTGGCGTCGTCGTTCGCGGACTTTGCGGATTTCAAAGCTCCTCACATGCTCGGGCATTCGCGGCGAGTGGCCGAGCTGGCGGGCCGGCTGGGAGTGCGGCTGCAGCTCCCAGCCGGAAATGTGGCGACCATCCAGACCGCCGGATTGCTTCATGATTTCGGCCTGGTGGCTGTCCCGTCATTCACCCTCGCCAAACCCAAGGAGGCACTGAGCCAGGCCGAGCGCGAGACGTTCTGCTTGCATCCACATTACGGCCAGCGAATTCTCAGCAAGATGCCTGTTTTTGAGCCTGTCGCCGAACTCGTCGTCAGCCATCACGAGCACATGGACGGCAGTGGCTTCCCGCGGGGCTTGATCGGCAGCCGAATCCCCGTGGGCGCCCGCGTCATCGCCATCGCTGATCACTTTGACGAACTGACACACGCGAGCCCGGGACACGACGCGCTCGGACCAGCCGCCGCGCTGCGGTCCATGCGTAAGGACGTGGGAGGGAGCCTATGGGCGGAGGCGTTCGAAGCGTTGTGCGAGGACCAACATGGCGCGCCACCCGCCTCCAGGAGGTCGCGCCGGAGCGACTGGCCGTGCGGACTCACCGACCGCGAGGTGGAAGTTCTGCGGCTGCTCGTACGTGGCCCCACCCGGCGCCAGATGGCCGACGCGCTCGTTATCAGTGAGAGCACGGTACGCGCGCACCTGGAGCACATCTACGCCAAGGCAAACGTCTCCAGCCGCGCCGCGGCGACCCTCTTCGCTGTCGAGCACGATCTGCTCGGTTGAGCCAGTCCGCCTCAAGCGCACCAGCTCGAAACATTGGACGTTCGTCCGATGCGAAGTCCATACTCCGGAGCTAAACTCAGGGCGGAGCTGAGGCCAGGTTACGGCACCGGCCCGATGCCGCTTAGGAGGTAATTGCCATGGCCGAGCTCCGTCAATGGGCCGAACGAATGGGGCGAAAGGCGCCGGCGCCGCGCTGAGGCGGGATGCAACAAGGCGTCGACGAACTCCTGGCCGTCCCTGTCACACGTCGTCTCGACCTACGCGGCGAAACCTGCCCCACGACCAGCGCCGAGACGCTTCGTGTCCTGGAAGACATGACCGCGGGCGAAGTGCTGGAGGTTGCATCCGACTACGAACCGGCGCGGACGACCATTCCTTACCACTGTGGCAAGCGCGGCTACCGGCACGCGTTCGTGCCGGACGACAAGGGGGGCAATCGAACGTCACGAGCGGTGTGGCGCATACGCATCCAACGCACCTAACCAGACAGGAGAAGAAATATGGCAGATCTATTGTTCGTAGGCACTCACGCTACCGACGATCCGACCAGGGCTGCGCTCCCGTTCCTCTGCGCTACCGGCGCTCTGGCGGGCAAGATCGACGTGGCGGTGGCGCTGCTCGGGGAAGCCGCGTACCTGATGAAAGACGAGATCGTGCGAAGCGTCCTACCGGTCGGCTTCAAGCCATTGAGCGAGCTGATGGAGGCGTGTCAGGCTGGAGCGGTAACGGTCTACGTCTGAGGGTCCTGCTCGGTCGCCCGTGGGGTGACAGAAGCGGATCTGCAAGGCAAGAACGCCCAGTTCATGGACGCAATCATCTTCGCCGAACTGTGCTCGCAGCGAAGCACGGTGACATTCTGAGACAGTCCCACTCGCGGCATTTGACCCGCAATTCAACCCCGGGTCAGCGGGCTCTAACCCAGGCATAAGCCGCAGGTCCTGTGTTCCCGGCTGGGTCCGTGACGCGCACCGTGAAGGTGTGCGAGCCACTGGACAGTTCGGCCGAATCGCCGCCGCGGCAGGAAGTGCCCCTATCCTTGCCGCCGTGTCCTACTCGCGGCCGGGCAACCGGCTTCCGTTGATCTGAGGTTTGCGTTGTGGCCTCCGGTCGAGTCTGACCGGGCACCCCAACTCGAGGATCATCAGTGGGGTGCCCGTCGTCCCCTGACGGCGCACTCGAGAGCCGCCGCGCGACCATCAATTTCTTAGTTATCTTCCGAACGCCCCCGACGTCCGGCCGATGCCCCGCCAGCGTTCCCAGGGCGCGAAGCTGAGGGGGTCACGCTGGCGGACGGCGTCGGGCTTGCGGTGGGCGATGGTGAGGCTGCGTTGGTGGAGTGGCCGGCCTGAGCTGTGGCGGCGACGGTCTGGCCAGAAGCAGCATTCGAGTTGTCCCGTTCACCGCGCGTCCCGGAGGCGTTGGCCGACGCCGACGGCTGGCCGTTGGAACCAGCGTCGGTCGACACCGCATCACCCTGATCCTCGCCACGAGCACGGCCAGGCGCGACGCCTGGGCCAGAAGCAGCATTCGTGTTGTCCCGTTCACCGCGCGAACCGGAGGCGCTGGCCGAGGCCGACGCCTGGCCGTTGGAACGGGCGACGGTCGACACCGCCTCACCATGGCCTGGGCCAGGGGCGGTCGAGCGAGCAACCGTGGAGACCTCAGATG
>DAIUFO010000340.1:0-4569 GCA_036844545.1 Chloroflexota bacterium | reverse complement strand
GGCGTGGTGGCCGACGGCGCTTGCCGCGACGTGGACGAGGCCCGCGACCTCGAGTTCCCGGTCTACGCCCTAGCGGGCGTGCCGGTGACGGCCCGCGGCCGCATCGTGGAGGAGTCCTTCCAGGAGCCAGTCTCGGTGTGCGGCGTGGCCGTCCAGCCGGGCGACCTGGTGATCGCCGACTGGACCGGTGTCGTGTTTGTGCCGGCTACGCACGCCGAGGAGGTGCTTTCGACGGCGGAGGACATCTTCGCCCGCGAAGCAACCATGGCCGAAGCCGTGCGCGCCGGCAAAAAAGCGAGCGAGGTCATGGGGGCCAGCTACGAACGAATGACCGGCCGCTAGGCATAGACTTCCAGCGAGGCACCTCCTCCTCCAGCACAACGGCCGAACGCTGAGGGCTCGCAGGCTATTCAAACGCGGTAGGCCATTGCTGAGCGCCGTGAAGGACGCGCAGGACCGTGAGTGCCTCGGGGGTCACACGATAGGCGACGATGTAAGGAGCGACCACTAATTCGCTGGTGCCCGTGATGCGACCCGGCCGACCACTCCTGGGAATGTCGCCAACCGTTCGACCCGGCTCTGGATTGTGGCGTGGAGCCGGCGAGCGGCAGCCGGGCTGTCTGCCGCGACGTAAGCGACGATCTCCAGCAGATTTGCTCGAGCCGTGGGTAGCCAGTCAATCCGCACGCAAATGACTGCGGCGATCGATTACAGCACTGACTTCCGCCATGACCGTTTCATGCGGGATCATGACAGTGGCGGGATCGTCAGCTTCACGGATGGCTTCTTGCAGTTGAGTACGGAACCAGCGATCGTGAGCGGCTGCTTCGTGCGCCCGCTTCAGCGCCGCCGCTCTGTCTGGCCGCCGCCTCCCCGTGTCTGCCTGATCCGGATTCCAGTGACGCGCATCGATCTGTGAAGTGAGGATGCCGACATCTTTCAAAAGGCGGAGAGCCTGCCGCAAATCTGAAAATCGGCGTTGTCGCTTGTCGCGAGTGGTTACCAGTACGCCGGTCTCCCCAGCGCGGGTGGCGAGGAGGATGTAGAACGCCGCGCCCTCAGCCTTCAGGGTTACTGAGTCAACGCCGCCGGCACGCTTGGCCGCCCGCAGGTGTTCCAAGGTCATGGGCTGGAGTTCTGCAACGGCGTTATCGTCCATTCAACAACTATATGCTGTTTGACGGATAATAATTAGTCGGCAGCTAATGGTCAGCCATCGCAGCGATAATACTCGGGATGACCGCGGAAGAGTACCTGGCCGTGCCGTACGTGATGGTCCTGGAATCGGTGCCGGCGGCGAATGGCGACTGGCTGCGCCAGGCCAGCTACCCGGAGCTGCCCGGTTGCATTGCCCAAGCACAAACGCCGCTCGAGGCGATTGACCGCCTGGAGGAGCACCGGGTGCGCTACATCTTGGATCGGCTCGAGGCCGGCAAGCCAGTGCCTGTGCCCCGGCCGCCACTGCACCGGCCGGAGAGCCTGAGCCAGGAGCGCCTCGAGTTCGCCCGCTGGCTCAAGGACAATCAGCGTATCTCGGACGGGCCGAAGTACTGATAGAGGTCGCGGTGGGTGACGACGTCACCCAACTGGGCCTTGGTCATGCCAACCCACGTGCCGCGGTAGCCGCCGAACTGAAAGCTGGCCAGCTGCTGGGGCGTGCGATCCCAGGTTCGGCCGACGTCCGTGTATGTCTGAAGCAGCTGGTTGGCGTAGCCGCGTCCTTGCTTGGCCAGGCGGTAGACGTACGTGCTCTGGACCACGTCGCGATCGCCGTCGAGCCGGACGCGGCCTTTCACCGTTTCGACGTCGGTGTAGTAAAGCGCCTGGAGTAACGCGTCTGAATCCTGGACCTTTCCGGCGATTTGTTCGACCGCGGCTTCGAGCACCTGACCGGCGACGTAGCCGGCGGCCACGTCGCTCGTAACCGGGCGATCGCCGTACTTTGCGCGCCAAGCGCGCACGAATTGACGGTTGCCCGGCGCATCGAAGTTATCGATGTAGCTCGAGACGCTTACCACGCCCACTGCCTTGTCGCCGAGCCGCGACAGCGTGACGCCGGTGGTCATGTGGCCAAACAGATCGAGGATTGGCAGCTTGTGCGCGCTGAGGTACTGCTCGCCAAAGTAGCCGGCGTTCGCGCCCGGCAGGAAAACGACAGCGATGTCGGCGGCCCGGTTCAACTGAGCGACATACGGGCCGAAGTCCGCGGTGCCGCGCGGCGGGTGTAACTCCTGCACGATCTGCCCGCCGCGCGCTATGAAGGCGCTGGCGAAAGCGTCCGAGGTCTCGATGCCGCGGCGTCCGTCGGTGGCGATCAGGATGGCCTTGCGGAAGCCATTCTTGGCCGCCCAATCGGCGGCGCTGTCGACCTCGCCGCTGGGCGTGTAGGTGAAGCGCGTCGTGAACTGGCCGGCCGGCAGGTTCTGGATGCCGCAATTCCCGGTTATCGCCAGCGGCTGCCGCTGCCGGTTGGCGTATTCGGCAACCGCTAAGCACTCCGAGGCGGTGTCAAGGCCCATCAGCAGGTCGACGTGCTCGCCTTCGACAAGCTCTTTGGCCTTGGCGAGCGCCGTTGCCACGTTGGCCCCGCTGTCGACCAGAACGGGCTCGATGCTCCGATCCGCGATGGCGTGATTGACAGACGCCAGGTAGAAGTTGAACCCATCCGTGTTGTCGATGCCATGAGTGGCCAGCGGCCCAGTGAGTGGCTCGATGACGCCGACTTTGATCGACCGCGGCCTCGCGGGCTCGGCACGCTCGATATTGGGGACGGCGGGCGTGCTGACGGGCGCTTCGCTTGTCTTGGCCGGTGGCTCTTGCGATGCCGGGGGAGCGCTGGGGGCGCTGGTACAGGCGACCAGCGCCACGCTTACAGCCACAGCCAGGCTCGACTTCCGCACGAACGCCATCAGGTCTGCCAGGCGGCTTGTTTCAGCTCGGTACGCCGCACCTTGCCGTTAGGGGTCTTGGGCAACTCGGCCAGAAATTCCACTGCCCGCGGGTACATGTAGGGGGCCGTCCGATCCCGCACGAAGCCCTGGATGTCGCTCACCAGTTGCTCTGACGGAGAGAAGCCAGGCCGCGTTACGACATAGGCCTTGACGATGGCCGGCCGCTGGCCGGTCGGATCTGGCGCGCCCACGACGGCAACCTCGTGTACCGCGGGATGATGGCCAATGACCCTCTCCACGTGGCTGGGGGAGATGTTGTAGCCGCCCGACACAATCACGTCATCAGATCGGGCAATGTGGGTGACATACCCATCCTGGTCCATGGTGACGACGTCGTTGACGATGGTCCAGCCGTCACGGACCATCTTGCGCTGGAGCTCCGGCTTGCGCCAATAGCGGGCGCCGCTGGGACCGAGGCAGGTGAAGGCGCCCGCCTGACCGGGCGGCAGCTCAGCGAAGCTGTCAGGATCGCGGACGGCGATGCGGTAGCCGTCGATGGCCTGGCCGCAGGTCTCGAGCCGAAGGCCGGCGGCCCTCATGCCGGTCATGAAGCCGTGCAGCTCGGTGGCTCCCAAGGCCTGCCAAATATCGAGGCCGGTCGCCGCCTTCCAGCGCTCGCAAACCGCCATGGGCAGCGGCTCACCGCCCGAGAAGCACCAGCGCAGCGAGCTGAGGTCGAAGCGCTGGCCTCCTTCCAGCAGCTGCAGCATCATGTTGTAAAAGGTGGGGACGGCGGCAAGCACCTTGACCTTATGGCGGTCGACAGCCTCCAGCAGCAGCGCCGGGGTCTTCTTAGGGAACAGGACCGAGGCGCTGCCCGTGCGCAGCACGGCCGTCATCACCCAGTTGACGCCGAAGGCGAACGGAAGCGCCATCGGTCCGGCCAGCACGTCGCCCGTTTCGAGCGGGAGGAAGCAGCTCAGGCAGCGGTCGGTGTTGGCGAAATGCTCGGCGTGGGTTTGGATAACGCCCTTGGGGTCGCTGGTGGCGCCTGAGGTGTAGAGGATCATGGCGATGTCGTCGCGACCGGTATTGGCCGGCTCGCACTGCTCCGACTGACCAACCGCCAACTCGTCGAGATCGTGGACCAACCAGCGCCAGGTGGGGCAGCTCGGCCGGGCTTCCTCGACTTCCGGCAGCAGGTCAGGATGCGCGACCATGCCCATGGCTTCCGAATCGTTGGCGCGGTAGACCAGGTCCGCGGCGCGAAAGAGCGTGTACGTGGGAATGGCGACGGCCCCAATACGGAACAGCGCCATCATGCAGGCCACCAGGTCGGGGCCATCGTCCATACGCAGCATGACGCGATCGCCCAGGCCGACGCCAAGCCCCTTGAAGCCGTTGGCCAAGCGGTTGACCCGGCGGCTGAGCTGGCTGAAGGAGAACGGCTGGCCATCACAGTAGAACGCCGGAAGCTCGCCCCAACCGCGCCCAAGCGCGCCGTCGATCAGCTCGACGCAGACGTTCAGGTAGGGCGGATAATCGGAATTGACGATGCGCGGCAGCGCGTCGTCCGGCGGCAGGTACTCGGCTGGGATGGGCTGAGTGTGCACGGGCGGGCTTACAGGCTGAGAGGGAGTGCCCTCACCCTGTCCCCTCGCCCGCCGCGGCGGGCGAG
>DAIUFO010000339.1:0-4596 GCA_036844545.1 Chloroflexota bacterium | reverse complement strand
TCGTCGATGTTGTGAAAGAACACCGAATTCTGACTGAAATGCCATTCCTTGGCTCCGGCCGAGCCGCGCGTCAGGAACAGCGATTCGACATCGTCAAACAGGATCACGGTGCGGCGCATGGGATCTTCGTCATGCCGGTGGTGAGCTCCGGCTTGGCCGTCGCGCGCATAGGCGAACAGATCGCGCAGCTGTTCCTCGGTGTCGCCGTAGCGACCGCGGGCGATGTCGGCGCCGTCGACGAGCAGCATGACGACTTCGTTCCGCCGCTCCAGGCTCACGCCCGTATCGCCCAGCATGCGGCACAGCTCGTAGGTGAGGCGCTTGACCATGGTGGTCTTGCCAACGCCGACCGCGCCGTACAGCAGGAAGCCCTTAAGGGCGCTGCGCTCCAAGTGGTTCTGCCACTGGTAGCCAGCGATCTTGGCCATCTCAGTGAGCATGCGCGTGTAGCGCTCGCCCACCAGCTCGCGCTCCACGCGCGCGGGGAATTGCTCCGGCGGGCTCTCGGCAAAGGGGCCAAACTCCTTGTACAGGCGTTCGTAGGTATACAGGTCGACGTCAGCGTCGCGCACATAGCCTCCAGGGTCTCATCGACCGCCACTATACGTGTCGCCGGCTGGCTTCCGCAAGCTTCCTTTTCGGGCGCGATGCTTGAGAAGGACTCAACAATAGGCCCTCGATCCATGTCTCGATAGCAGCGGCGGCCACTCGTACAATCACGTTCGTGAAGCCGGCCCGGTTCGACTACTTCGATCCACGCACCTTCGAGGAGGCCATCGAGCTGCTGGCGGGCGCGGGCACGGATGCCAAAGTCATGGCCGGAGGCCAGAGCCTCATGCCCTTGATGAATATGCGCTTGGTCCGCCCCGCGGTGGTGGTGGACATCAACAGAGTGGGTGGCTCGAGCTACGTGAAGCCCTGGGACGGCGGAGTGGCAGTCGGCGCCACCACGCGGCAGCGCTCGTTGGAGGGGAACACCCTCATTGCTGACAGGCTGCCAATCCTGAAGACGGCTGCCCGGTATATCGGCCACACTCAGATCCGCAGCCGCGGCACTGTTTGCGGCAGCATCGCGCACGCCGATCCCGCGGCCGAGCTGCCCGCCCTGGCCTTGGCCCTCGACGCCGAGATGGAGGTCCAAGCGAAGCGGGGTAAGCGAACCATCGCGGCGGCGGACTTCTTTGTGGACTACCTGACTACCGGCCTGCAGCCGGACGAGATCCTGGTCGAGACACGCTTACCCGGCCCGCCGGCCGGCATGGCCTGGGCGTTCATGGAGGTCAGCCGGCGCCACGGGGACTTCGCGATGGTGGGCATCGTGGCCGGGCTGGCGCTCGGAGCCGGCGGAAACGCCATCTCTGATGCCCGCTTGACGTACTTCGGCGTGGGCGGCACGCCAGTTCGGTGTCGAGAGGTTGAGGGCGCCCTTCGCGGCCAGCCGCCGGGTGAGGCCGCCTTCGCCGCGGCAGCCGCGGCTATCCAGCCCCAGCTCGATCCCTCGGACGACGTGCACGCGTCGGCCGCCTATCGCCGCTCGGTCGCCGGCGTCCTCACGCAACGCGCCCTGACCCAGGCCTGGCTGCAGTTGCGAGGCCAGAGCTGATGGCCGCCCAGGCGAGCCCGCCCAGCCATCGCGAGTCCATTCCGGTAACCCAGCCGCGTTACGTGGGGCACGACACGCCGCGCGTCGAGGACCCACTGCTGCTGACGGGTCGGGCCGAATATGGCGACAACATCCGCCTGCACGGCACGCTGCACATGGCGGTGCTGCGCAGCTCGCACGCGCGGGCGCGTATCGTTCGAGTGGACGCCTCGAAGGCGGAGAAGCTTCCGGGCGTGGCGGCCGTGCTGACGCCCGACGACGTCAAGCGCTGGTCGCGGCCCGTTTTCGGGATTCCTGAGGGCTGGACCGGCCACGCCACCGCCATCGAGACGACCCACTGGGCGGGCGAGCCGGTCTGCGCCGTCGCCGCCTCTGACCGCTACGTGGCGGAGGATGCCCTCGAGTTGATCGAGGTGGAATACGAGCCACTCGACCCAGTCATCGACCCGTTCAAGGCTGCTGAGGGCGGGCCGGTGGTGCTCGAGGGCAAAGAGGGCAACGTGCCCTTCGCCCGCAAGTTCACGTTTGGGGACGTCGACGCCGCGTTCGCCGAAGCCGACCTCGTCGTCAAAGAGCGCTTCCGGTGGCACCGCAGCAGCGGCAACCCGATCGAGACTTGTGTGTGCATCGCCCAGTGGGAGCCGATCACCAACCAGCTCACGCTGCGCGGCAGCCACCGCTCCCCGCATCTGCTGCTGCCGGGCGTGGTCGGTTCTCTCGGGCTCTCGCCGAACCAGGTCCGCATCTACACCTCTCCGCTCGGCGGCAGCTTCGGGACCAAGACCTTCATCCGCTACGTCATCCTCACCGCGCTGCTGGCGCGAAAGGCTGGCGGGCGGCCGGTGAAATGGACGGAAGATCGCATCGAGCATCTAATTGGCAACGCCACTCACGCCTGGGACCGCTACCAGGACTGCGAGCTGGGGCTCAAGTCCAACGGGACGTTCACCGGCTTGCGGATGAAGGTCGTCGACGATTGGGGCGCCTCGACCGAGTGGCTGTCGACGGGGATGCTGGTGAAGCCGATCATCTCCTTCAGCGGCTGTTACAAGATCCCCGCCTTCGAATACGACTGCACCGGCGTGCTGACCAACAAGGTAGCCCAGGGCCCTTACCGCGGCTTTGGCTTGCCGTCGCATTACTGGATGCTCGACCAGCTCGTGGACATCGCCGCCGGCCGGGTGGGCTTGGACCGGACCGAGATCAGGCGCCGCAACTTCATCCGCAAGGACGAGTTCCCGTACACGCTGGCCTCCGGCAACATCTATGACAGCGGCGATTACGAAGGCGGCCTGGATCAACTGCTGGACAAAGGCGGCTATGCCGAGCTGCTGAGAGAGCAGGAGCAGGCACGCGCTGAAGGCCGGCTCATTGGAATCAGCGTCGTTACCAGCATCGAGCCGGGGCTGACCAATACGCCGATGCTGGCGCTGCTGTCACCCAACATCTTCACCCGGACCGCGTCGCCGGAAGGCATGTCCATCCGGATGGACATGTTCGGCAAGATGGTCGCCGAGGTGGGCTTCCCGATGGGTGGCCAGAGCCAGTACACGTTTGTGCGCCAGGTCTTGGCCGACTACTTCGGGTTAGCGCCGGATGACATCCAGGTCGTAGCCATGGACAGCCAGACCATGCCGCCGGGCACTGGTCCCATCTCCAGCCGAATGGCGATTGCGCTCAGCGGCGCGGTGATGGGCGCGGCCAGGGTGCTGTCAGAGAAGTTCAAGCGCGTGGCGGCCAGCATGCTGGAGGCCAGCGTGGACGACGTCGATCTGCTGGATGGCCAGCTCCGCGTGCGTGGCGTCCCGGACAAGGCTCTGCCGGTGGCTCGGGTCGCCCAATTCATGCTGGCCTTCCCGGATCGGTTGCCCGAGGGCATTGATGGCAACCCCGGCGTTACCTATGTCTGGAATCCACCCGAGCCTGGCTTGGTCGACGAGCAAGGTCGCGCCCGCTACAGCGTCACTGCCTCCGGCGCGGTCCATCTGTGCATGCTGGAAGTGGACCGCGGTACCGGGCAGGTCCGGATCCTCAAATACGTGATGGTGGACGACTGCGGCGTGCGCCTGAACCCCAGCGTCGTGCGTGGTCAGCTCCAGGGTGGCGTGGCCCACGGCGTCGGCAATGCCCTGCTCGAGGAATACGTTTACGACGACAACGGCCAAAACGTCACGTCGACGTTTATGGATTACCTGCTGCCAAACATCCACGACGTGCCCTTGACCGAGGAGCATCCCATCAGCACGCCCTCACCGTTCACCGAGCTGGGCGTGAAAGGCATCGGCGAGGCGGCGATTCACACCACGCCGGCCGCCATCCTATGCGCCATCAACGACGCTCTGCAACCGCTGGGCGTCCGCATCACCGAAGCCCCCGCAACGCCACTACGCATCTGGCAGGCAATCAACCAAGGAGAGCACTGAGCACTTGCAGATTTTCAGTTTTGACTTTCTTCCGTACGGCGCGGACTTGCGCGGCAAGCTGGGCTACCCGGTGGGCCGGCAGCACTTCGACCGCGAGATCGCGGCTCAGACGTTCCACAACCACGTGGAGCAGTTCCAGCTGTGCGAGGAGGTGGGCTTCGACGGCATCAGCCTCAACGAGCACCACGGCAGCCCCTATGGGCTGGACAACTCGCCCAACGTGTTCCTGTCGTACCTGGCCCGGGCGACGTCCAAGATCAAGCTGACGATGCTCGGCAACCTGTTGCCGCTGCACGCCCACCCCCTGCGCGTCGCGGAAGAGCTGGCCATGCTGGACGTGATCACCCGGGGGCGCCTGATCGCCGGCTTCGTGCGGGGCATCCCGCGCGAGCACCTGGTGTACAGCGTGCCGCTGAACGAGTCCAAGGCGCGCTTCGACGAGGCGCTGGACGTCATCTTCGGCGCCTGGAAGTCGGACGTGTTCAGCCACCACGGCCGGTTTTTCAACTACGACGATGTGGACATGTGGCCGCGGCCGTACCAGCAGCCCCATCCGCCGGTGTGGATGGG
>DAIUFO010000338.1:0-4598 GCA_036844545.1 Chloroflexota bacterium | reverse complement strand
GTCCAGCACTACACCTTCGAGGAGCTGCCGGGCTAGCCAATGGAGGATATGCACCCGCCGCGGACCTCTGAGTAAACGTTGTTCTTTGCTGATATAGTATCAGTAAATGACTGATAATCTATCAGTTTCCGAGAATGGCTGAAGCCCCGACTGTTTTCCCCGGGGACTACGTCGGCCCCCAGGACCTCGTCGGCAGAGACGAATTCATTCGCCATCTTGCCGAACGGCTTCGGAGTGGCCGAAACGTCGTGCTGATGGCGCCCCGACGGACCGGCAAGACGTCAATCGCCCGCGACGTGCTCCGGCGCCTGGGTGCGTCGCACGTTCTCACCGCCTATATCGATTTCCTGGCCACCACCGACAAGCGTGACTTCGCGGAGCGTGTGGCGGGGCAACTGCACGAGCAGACGCTCACGCGCAACCTGCGCACGCTTACAGAGCGTTTGCCGGACGTCAAACCCTACGTGAGCTTTGCGTTCGTTGAATTCGGGATCGACATTTCGGCCAAGGAACAGGACGAGAACAAAGTCTTCGCTGGCTCCCTCGAGCTGCCGCAGAAGGCCGCGGAAAAGAAGAAGACTCGCGCCGTCGTCTGTCTCGATGAGTTTCAGGAAGCAGGGACGAACTTTGGCGCAAACGTCTACAAGCTGATGCGAGGCGTCTTCCAGCAGCAGGCCAATACGACGCACCTTTTCCTGGGATCGCAGCACTCGATGCTGCGAAACGTCTTCTCGACGTCGAGTGCGCCCTTCCTACGCTATGCCGACGAGCTGCAGCTGCCACCGATCTTGGCGGAGGATTGGGCGGAGTACATCGCCGCTAAGTTTGCAGAGGGAAAGATCGGCTGTTCGCGGGCGTTCGCCCGGCGCGTTGCCGAGCAGGCCGGTTGCCACCCCGGAGACGCCATGGTGCTGTGTACCAATCTCTATTTCCTGGCCAGGGTGAACCGCGCCAAGGTATTGGATGAAGACCTGCTCACGGCGGCGGTTGCGGAAACAAAGGCGCAGCTCAAGACCTATTTCGATGCCGTGTGGTCGGAGATGACCGATCGCGCCAAGGAGAGACTCGTTGCCTTGCGCATTGCTCGCGGTGAAGCCGTGGCACACGGCATCCCCCCGCAAGTAGCGGCTGATGCCATACGCGCCCTCATCAACAAAGGCATCGTCGTGCGGACCGGCCGCGGCGCGTACGAGTACTTCGAGCCGCTCTTCAAGGAGTATGTGCTGGCGCTTTGAAGCGCGCCAGCTAGACGTACACCCCGACGTTTATGGCGGCGTCGCCGCGGCTGAGGACCAGCACCTTAACGCCAGGCTTCACGTCGGAGGCAGCGCCCTCGGATTGATGGACAATCTGAATGCTCGGCGCGTAGTTCACTGTAACGTCGCCGGCGGCCAGGGTGACGACCATACTGTTGGCGCCGGCCGACTTCACCGGGGCGTTGGTCATGAGGTTGCCGGTCACCGGCTGGCCGTTGGCGAAGGCGTCCATCGGGAACTGGCTGGCCGGCCGGCCGCCGCTCGAATCCTGGAGCCGGATGAAGCTGGCCAGCAGCGTGTTATCGGGCTGCTGCTTGGCGGTGATGGCCACGAACTGGCCGGGCTTCACGTCGGCAGGGGTCTCCTTCTGGAGCTTCACATAGGCGGTATTCTGGGCCAGGGTGAAGGCCTTGCTGCCCTCCGCCAGCGTCAGCTTGGTGGCATCGGCGGAGGCTACCGTGCCGTCGGTGAAGGTCGGATTCGCTTGAGCCGCCGCTGAGCCGGAGGCCGCTGGCTTTGCCGCCCCGGATCCCGAGGCCGCCGGCTTGGCCTCCGCTGGTTTGGCTGACGCCGCCGCCGAGGCGGCGGTGCTGGCCGGCTTGGCCGCGACGGAGGCCGAAGCCGCCGCTGAGGCCGGCGCCGAAGAGGTTGGCGCGGCAGAACCACCGCAAGCCGCCAGCAGCAGCAGCGCCAGCGCGGGGCCAAAAGCACGCACGTTCACAAATCGCACTCCTAAATCACAGTGAGGTTGCTGCCAGTATCAACAACCTCACCGTCGGAGGGAAGTTACTGGAGTCATGACTTGCCCGTAGGATTCACACGTGCCGGTAGTCCTGAGGGTCGACGGGTTCGACTTCCTTTTCTTCTCCGACGAAGGCATGAGCCGGCACATATCCACGTCCGAAATGCGGGCCGCATGGCCAAGTTTTGGCTCGATCCAGTTGCGCTCGCGTATCGCGGCTCTTACCATGATCGTGAGATCCGGCAGATCGAAAGGCTGGTCAGTGAGCATCAAAACGAACTCAGGAAAGCTTGGGACGAGTTCTTTCCCCGGCGTACGTAGACCCAGTGACGCTTGCGCGACATTGGTCGCTGTGTCGGACGACCGCTTAACAATGCACCTCGACGACAGCCGTGTCGTCTCGGTCCCCCTTTCGTGGTTTCCGTTGTTAGCCGGCCAGCCCCAAAGCACGCCGCGGCTACGAGCTCATCGACGGCGGCCGAGCTATCCACTGGCCTGAGCTGGACGAGGATATCTCGGTTGCGGGGCTTTTGGGAGGACCGGACTAGCCCTGGCCTAAGCAGGGCCTCTAGCTCGACACTGTGAGGTCGGTAGTGTAGCCCGCGGCGTTCTACGCTGCGCCAGACAGCTGAGGCTTACGCGACCGCGCGCAGCTCGGGGCCCGCGGCCGCGGCTGGCTCGAGGGCCAGCCGCAGCACGTCGGCGACGTCGCTCATGAGGTGGACCGTCAGCTCCTGGCGGACCTGCTCGGGCACGTCGTCCAGGTCGGGCTCGTTGCGCTTGGGCAGCAGGACCTCCTTGAGGCCGGCGCGGTGGGCGGCCAGCAGCTTCTGCTTGACGCCGCCGATGGGCAGCACCTTGCCTTGCAGCGTGACCTCGCCGGTCATGCCGACCTCGGACCGCACCGGCCGGCCCGTGAGCAGGCTGGCCAGCGCCGTGGTCATGGTCACGCCCGCAGACGGGCCGTCCTTGGGCACCGCGCCCGCGGGCACGTGTACGTGGAAGTGCTTGCCTTCGAAGGCATTGTCCGGCAGACCCAGCGCCCCGGCGTGCGAGCGTATGTAGGACAGCGCGATCTGAACCGACTCCTTCATGACGTCGCCTAGCTGGCCGGTAAGGGTCAGGCCCTCGGTGCCGGCCATGGATGTGGCTTCGATGAACAGCACGTCGCCGCCTGTTCCTGTCACCGCCAGGCCGGTAGCTACGCCGGGGGTGTCCGTCCGCTCGGCCACCTCGTTGTAGAAGCGGGGTCGCTTGAGGTAGACCTGCACGTCGGAACTATCGACCGTTACGGGCACAACAGCGTTGCCGGAATCGATGGCCGTCGCCACCTTGCGCAGCAGCTTGCCGATCTGGCGCTCCAAGCCGCGGACGCCTGCCTCGCGGGTGTAGCCCTCGATGACCAGCTTGAGGGCCTCGTCGGTGACGGAAACCTCGTCGCCCTCCAGGCCGTTGCGCTCGAGCTGGCGACGCAGCAGGTGGTCGCGGGCGATGGCCAGCTTCTCCTGCTCGGTGTAGCCGTCGAGCTGGACCATCTCCATGCGGTCCAGCAGCGGGCCAGGGATGGTGTCGGCCACGTTGGCGGTGGGGATGAACAGCACGTCCGACAGGTCGAGGTCGACCTCCAGGTAGTGGTCGCGGAAGGTGTGGTTCTGGGCCGGATCGAGCACCTCCAGCAGCGCCGATGAGGGATCGCCCCGCCAGTCGCTGCCCACCTTGTCGATCTCGTCCAGCATGATCACCGGATTCATGGTGCCGGCGTCCTTCAGGGCGCGGACGATGCGGCCCGGCAGCGCGCCGACGTAGGTGCGGCGGTGGCCACGGATCTCCGCCTCGTCGTGGATGCCGCCCAGCGACACGCGGGCGAACTTCCGCCCCAGGGCGCGCGCCACCGACTCGCCCAGCGACGTCTTACCGACGCCGGGAGGGCCGATCAGGGTCACGATCGCGCCCGAGCCTCTGCCGCCGATACGAGTAGCCGGAAGCGAGACACTAGTCGCTGGACCACCCTCCTCAACCAGATGCAGCTTCCGCCCCAGACGCTTCCGAACCGCGAGGAACTCCACTATGCGCTCCTTGACGTCGTCTAGGCCAGTGTGATCTTCGTCCAGGATGCGCCGTGCCTCGGCCATGTCGAAGGTGTCCTCGGACTTCTTGCCCCAGGGCAGGTCAAGCATCCAATCCAGGTAGTTGCGGATCCAGCCGGACTCGGGGTTCTGCTCGCTGGTGCGCTCCAGGCGGCCAAGCTCTTTCTCGACGTCCTTGCGGACATCGTCGGGGAAGGGTGTGTCCTCGATGCGCCTGCGGTATTCGGAGATGGTGTCGCCGTCCGAATCGCCCAGCTCCTTCTTGATGGCCTCCATCTGCTGGCGCAGGTAGAACTCACGCTGGCGCTTGTCCAGGCCGTCGTTGACCTCGCCGCGGATCTTGTCCTTGAGCGAGGCCTCGGCCAGGGTCTCCCGCGTCCAACCGATCAGCTTCTCCAAGCGGGCGACCACGTCGCGCTCTTCCAGCACGTCCAGCAGCCGCGGCAGCTTGAGGTCGGGCGAGTAGCCGGCCATGTCGGCCAGCGCGCCGGGGTGCTCGATGCCGCGCAGCAT
>DAIUFO010000337.1:1134-4608 GCA_036844545.1 Chloroflexota bacterium | reverse complement strand
ATCGATGATAGCCAGGCACTCCTGACTTTCGTCGGCGGCTCGTCGGTCAATCGTCGTGTTTTCAGCGAGATGGCGGATATAACGTGGTGTCTGAACGTATCAATCGGGACTTGCTATGCCCGCGCCGGTGAAGGCCTGCCGGCGCGCAGTATGCTGGCATCCAAACCTTGTGACGAACGTCCTTGAACCGAGGCTGGCCTTTGCGCGACCGGGTGCGCCAGCGCTGGAGTGGCTGGCAAGGACTGTAGCCGAGCTGAAAGCAGACAATCCGCTGGCCCCGGTCACGATTGTCCCGCCGAACATGCCGGCAGGCACGATGGCACTGCGACGCTTGGCGCGCGGCAGCGGCTACGCGAACGTCCGCTGCATGCGCTTGGCTGACGTCGCGGCGAGCGTCGCGCGGCCCTGGTTGGCCGGGCGGGAGCCGCTCACGCCGATCTTGGAGAGCAGCGCGGCTCGGGCCGCGGCCGCGGGCATCGAGGCGCTGCGGCCACTCGCCGACCACATGGCCCTTGCTCAAGGACTGGTCCAACTGTTCCGCGAGCTACGTCGGGCGGAAGTCGATCCCGTCCTCGAGGCTGGGAGGATGGCCAAGGCGGCCTTCGACGCGTATAGCGACTTCCGGCGGCTGACAGTTGATCTGGTGGACGCCACGGACGTCCGCAAGCTGGCGACAGAGCTGCTGAACCAAGCTCCGGACACGCCGCGGGAGCTGATCGAGATTGGCGCGCTGGTGCTGCTCCTGCCGGGCCGGATTGACCCGGCGGACGTCGAGCTGCTGGTGGCGCTGGCTCGTCGCATTCCACTGGCGGCGGTCTTCGCCAACGTTCAGGATCCGCTCGAGCTGGGGCAGCAGCGAGCGGCAGACGATTGCGGCTGGCTGGCTCGCGCCCTCGGCGTCGACCCTCCGGAGGCGCCACCCCAGCCAGCCAGCCTCAGCCTGCCGCCCGAGACCTCGATTGCGCGTGTGCCGGATACGGCTGAGGAGGCGCGCGAGGTGACACGCGGCATCGTAGCGGCGATGGAGCAAGGGCTGCCGCTGCCACGCATCGCGGTCCTGTACCGGCAGCCGGAAACCTACGGCCAGCTGCTGCGGGATGCGCTCGACCTGGCGGGACTGCCATGGTATTCGCTCAGCGGGACGTCGCTGTTGGAGAGCCGGCCCGGGCAGGTCCTCGTGGAGCTGTTGCGGCTGCCGGAGCGGAGCTTTGGACGGGAGGCGGTGCTGCGGGCGATCGCGGGCTCGCCGGCGTTCACGCAGGCGGGGCTGCCATCGGCGGCCACCTGGGAGCGCGCCTCGCGCGAAGCCAACGTGGTACGTGGCGCCGATCAATGGGCCACCCGCCTGCGCGGGTACGCGGACAAACGTCAGGCCACAATCGAGGGGGCAGTCGCCACCGAGGAGGACCCTCACCTAGCCTTTCCCAGTCCTACGCAGACGGCGAAAGCGGTGGGAGAGGAACCGCGCCGGATGGCCGCTGCCATCGAGGACATGGCCAGGGCGTTGAGCCCGCCCAGAGACGGCAGCTCGTGGCAAAGCTTCGCCGTCTGGGCCGGTCAAGCGTTCGACAGCTTCTGCGGGCTGCCGGGGCTGTGGCCGGAAGAGGAGCGTCCGTTCGCTCAAGACGTCCGCGCCACGCTGGAGGAGTTGGCGGCGGCCGGACGGTTCGACGCGGCAGCGACGCTGCCACTGTTCCTGACCGCGCTGCACGATGCGCTCAGCAGCACGACACGGCCAGCGGGCCAGCCCGGCAACGGAGTTGTCATTGGGCCGGTGCAGTCGGTAACCGGCATGAGCTTCGATGTGCTGTTCCTGGTGGGCATGAACGAAGGCGCCTTCCCACCGGCGCCCGCGATCGACCCTTTCTTCCCAAGTGAGGCCGAAGACCCGTTGGGGCTGCAAACCCGCCAACGACAACGGGAGCGAGAGACTTTCCTCACGGCCGTCAGCGCGGCCAGCCAGCGCTTAGTGCTCAGCACCACCCAAGCCGCCGACGGTCGCGTCGCCTTCCCATCGCCCTGGCTGCTGGAGGCGGCCTCCACGCTGATGGAGGGCGCACGTCTGAACGCCACGGCTTTCGCGGCGCTCCGGCCGGTCCAGCACGACTGGCTGCGGGTGGTGCGCTCCGCTCAAGAAGGCGTTGCCGGCGCGACGCCGCCGGCGGACCTGGAGGACCGCCGGCTGGCCGAAGCCAGCAGATGGACGTCCGGCGCCAGACGTGAGCTGGGCGCGCATGCCTTGGCCCGCCGCTCGGACCTGCCGCTGGGGCGCGCCCTCGCCATGATGGCCGCCCGGAGATCGGCGGAGCTCACCGAGTTCGACGGCAACGTGAGCGTACTTGCCGGCGAGGCCGCGGCCATTGCCCAGCTGTTCAACGGCGAGCGGGCGATGTCGGCCACGGCGGTCCAGGAATGGGCTTCATGCCCGTTCAGCTATTTCCTCGACCGCGTGCTGCGGATTCGCGGCTCGGAGGCGCCGGAAGACTGCCGCGCGCGGGACGTTGGTACACGGCATCCTGGAGGAGTTTCTGCGCCGCCAATCCAGCGCCGAGCCACCGCTGGGGGTGCGCCCCTACGACGCGGTCGATCGCCAGCAGCTGCGCGAGATCGCGGAGCGGCGGTTCGAGGAGTTGCGGACCAGCGGGCTGGCGGGCAACCGGCTGGTCTGGGAGGCCGCCGCCGCCGACGTGTGGGCCGACCTGGAAACGTTCCTCCGAGAGGACGAGGCCTGGCGGGCCGAGCATGGCTGGGAGCCAGCCGGCTTCGAGCAATCGTTCGGCTACGACGAGCCGGGATCCTGGCCGCCGCTGGATCTCGAAGTTGATGGTTTGACGCTGCGTTTCCGAGGCCAGATCGACCGTATCGACCTGGCCGGAGGCGGCCTACGGGCCTTCTTGTACGACTACAAGACTGGCCGAACCGACAGCTATAAGACCGTGGACGTCGACCCGGTCATCGCGGGCCAGGCACTGCAGCTGGCGCTGTACGCTGAGGCAGCTCGCCGCAACCTTGGCGGGCCCGCCGTCGAGGCTGCCTATTGGTTTATCAGCAGCCGCGGCGGCTTTGCCATGCACGGCCTCCGAAAATCCGCCGACGAGGTGAGCGCCCGGCTGCGCGAGGTGCTGGGCCACATCGCCACCGGCATCCAAGCAGGCGCTTTCCCGGCAGTGCCGGGCGAGGAGGACGAGTTCTACGGCGGCTTCGACAACTGCCGCTGGTGCGACTACGACCGCGTCTGCCCCAACGCTCGCGATCAGCTGTGGCTGGCCAAACGCGAGGCGCAGGCCTGCCAGCAGTATGAGGCACTCGCCCTCCCGGTCCCGCGGCAATGACACCGGCAGACCAGGACGTTCGTGAGCGGCTCCGGACCGAGCTGCACACCACCTTCTTCGTCGAGGCAGGCGCCGGGACGGGCAAGACCGAGGAGCTGGTAGAGCGCATAGCAGCGCTGGTCGCCAGCCGAGTGCCGATGGA
>DAIUFO010000337.1:0-1124 GCA_036844545.1 Chloroflexota bacterium | reverse complement strand
GCCATCACCTTCACCGATGCCGCGGCAGCAGAGCTGCGGGACCGGGTTCGCGTCAGGCTCGAGGAGGCGGGCGACGACAGTTCCCTATCCGCGGAACAGCGGGACCGCTGCGCTCGTGGCGCGCTGGAAATCGACCTGGCCGCCATCCAGACCATCCATTCGTTCGCCGGCGCGCTGCTGCGGCGGTTCCCGTTGGAGGCGGGTCTGCCGCCCGGCTTCGCGGTCTGGAACGAGCTCGAGCGCGACATCGCCTTCAAAGAGCGCTTCCGGCGCTGGCTGTACGACGAGGTGCCAGGCCATCCTGCCCGTGAGCCCGCGGTGCAGATGGCGTTCGCGCTCGGCCTGTCGCCGGCCCATCTGGCCAGTCTCGCGGCCGGTCTCCAGGACCACTACGACCTGCTGACGCCGGCTGCGCAGTGGCATCCTGGCGCGCTGCCCAATGCCGTCGATATCGCTCACGAGGTGGGCGGGGGAGCTCGTGTCCATGCTCGAGCTGCTGCCGCTGGCCAGCGATCCCGACCGCGACGCGCTGGCCGCTGATGTCCGCGGCGTCCAACCAATCGCGCGCCGGCTGGTCCAAGCGGAGGCCGCGGCAGATGCCCTGATCGCGCTCAAGCGCTTCCGCGACCTCAACGCCACCGGCTGGCGCGGCCGACAGGACGGTTGGAAGGACGATTCACGGGGCAACCCCGTGCCGCGCATCAAAGCCAGCCTCAAGAACGCCAACGAGCGCGCCAACCAGACCCTGACAGCTCACCGGGCCAGGGTTTTGGGTGACGTGCTGGCCCACCTGCGCGACTTCACGCTGGCGTTTGCCGCCGAACGGCGCACCCAAGGCGTGGCGACGTTCCACGACCTCCTGGTTTGGGCGCGCGACCTGCTCCGCGACCGTGGCGACGTCCGGCGCCGGGCGCAAGACCGGTTCGAGCGCATCCTGATCGACGAGTTCCAGGACACGGACCCGCTGCAGGTGGAGATTGGCTGGTTCTTGGCGGCCAACCCAGCCCAAGCTGAGGAGAAGGACTGGCGCCGGCTCAGGCCTCAGCCTGGCCGCTTGTTCGTCGTGGGCGATCCTAAGCAGTCCATCTATCGTTTTCGCCGCGCCGAAATCGGCATCTACGAGG
>DAIUFO010000336.1:0-4611 GCA_036844545.1 Chloroflexota bacterium | reverse complement strand
GGCACAGGTGTCGGCTCGTCCATTTCACGGCGTCGCCATTCGCCCAGTTCAATCTCGCGTCGGATGGCCTGAAGCTTCCCGGCTGAGTAGCCGGTTCGGAGAAGCTCGTTTTCCGATACACCACGGCATCCGTCATCAATGGCCAGCACTAGGGCCTCGGCGAGCCAGTCCTTCAGGATGCCCACACAGCCGAGCGACCGCTCATACAAATAGTCGGCCAGCGGGCTCAGGTCGGTCTGCGCAGCCAGCGGCAGGTGAATCTGGAGCGACCGGACGACATTGGTGAAGATCTTCTGGTCGTGCGCCGACTCTCCGTAGCGAGGCAGGTGAACGTCGTAGGCTCGTCGGGCGAGTTCCGCGCTCAGGTCGCACAGATCCAGAAGCTCGTAGGTGCCGGCCAGGAGGTGCAGTGTGCCACTCAGGTTGGCGATGGACTTGACGGTGTCCATCTGCTCGACAAAGGCACGGCTGCCGGCGACTTTGCGCAGATGGTGCGCTTCGTCCCAAATGGCAAGCTCGACCCTGCGGTACTTCAGATAGTTCTCATACGCCTGGCGCAGGACGCGCTCCGTTCCCCATTCCAGGCTCCCAGTGAGGTCACTCGGCAGCACCTTGCAGTCCAGCAGCGGTTCTTCCAGCTGCATCAGGCTGCGATAGAAGTGGTCCCGCCAGTCGAACCTTCCGTCGTGATTCGCCGCGAGCTCGACCATAAACGCCGGCACATGGTCCGGCTCCATCGCCATCCGTTGCTTTGCCGCGTCCACGCACTCGGCGAGTACCATCCGACACAGTCGTGTCTTGCCCACGCCAGTGGGACCGTTCAGTACGATGATCTGACCCGGCTGATTCAGCCGCATGAGCCGCCGCACCCGACTGTGGGCCTCGTGCAGAAAGGGATGGATGAGCCAGAGCTGGGTGAAGTAGACAATGCGCTCAGCTTGGCTACCCAGCAGTAGCGATGGTGGAAAGGCGGGCTCCAAGCTGTCGGGCATTTAGCGTACCGGGTGAACCGGGTAGATGGCATATTCGACGACGGCATCACCGTCATCGACTGATGGGAGCCGGCCTTCGTCGTTCTCGAGGGCGGCGGTTCCCTCCAGGAAGAGCGCGGGGCCGCTCGCGAGCTGTGCTGAAGCGTGCTCGGCGTCACGCATCCGCTGTGCGCTGAGGTCCTCGTCCGCGGATGCGGATTGGAGGAAGTCCGCCAGCCGCTTGGCCGTAACGGTGAAACCCCGTCCGTAGTTCTGGCGCTGCTTTTTCAGTTCTGCTGTGGCGAGCTGCAGCTCGCGTTCAGACCGGCCACGGAACACGCTCCCGTACTGCGAGAAGCAGCGCTCCCAGCGCTCGCGCACATAGGCGAACGCGACCCCGACGTCGAACGGGTCGTAGCGAATGGGGACCTGCTCGCCAATCAAGGCGGGGTCTGAGAACGCCCGAGTCCAGTAGTAAAGGCTGTTGATCTGGACGCCGCGGTTGGCGATGACCTTGGCCATCCCTTTCCGTGTACTCGGCATAGTCGAGAGCAGGAAGGCGTCGTCGTAGGCGACCAGCCGGTGGCGGCGCAAGCCCGTCTCGGCCATCCGCTGCTCGTACGCCTCACGCGGGCTCTGCCCCAGCGCCGGATGCTCGGTCTGGTCGTACAACTCATAGGCCCACTCAGAGAGCCGCTGGTACAGGTCAGGCAGCGTCCACACCGCCAGCGTCTTTGGATTGACCGATTTCGTGACCTCACGGACGTTCCTGGTGATCTGGGTGTTCCCGCTCAGGTTGTAGAAGAACTGCGTATTGGTGGTCCCAAACAGCCGCTCGATGACCGAGCCGAAGCGTGCCTTCGCCGCGGGCCTGGTCTTCTTCGTGCAGCCGTAGATGGCCAGCAAGCTCTCGAAGTACACGCTAGCGAACTCCTTGCCGCCGTCCACCACGATCGTGTCAGGCAACCGACTGTGACGGCGAACGCACTCCCGGATGACGGCCATGCAGGAGCGATAGCTCGGCGGATCGAAAGTCAGGTGGAAGGCCACGATACGACGTGAGAAGGCGTCCACCATCAAGGTCAGCCAGGGCCGCCCGAGAACCCTACCGGTTCGTGAGTGGCGAATCTCGATATCCGCTTCAGTGTGGTCGATGTGGGCGATCTCGAATGGTCGATCGCCGTGACGAGCGAGTCCCCTGTCGAGATAAGACACGAACTCGCTGACCTGGTAGGCGGCGCGAGGTCCGCGGCGCTTGAGCGTCTGCTGATAGCGGTCGGCCAGCCTCACTTTCCGGCAAAAGGTCTTGTAGCTGGGGCAGACGACGCCTTCGAGCTCGCACTGCCGCGCCAGCTCCCCGTACACCGCCCGCCGCCGTTGCTGTATCAGGGTTTCGTAGCGCTGCTCGATGACCTCGTTCATCAGGGTCAGGCTTCGCGCAGAGAGCTTCGGCTGCCGGTTGCCTTTGTGACGCCGGCGGAGGAGGCCCAGAAAGCCATGACCGTGTTCCAGCTCAGCCTCGCGGATCTGTTGCTTCCAATGCCGCAATGTCCGTTGCGGCACTGCCTCCGCACCTGTGCCAGACCGGACTAGGTCAAAGATGTCGTTCGCTTTGCGCAACTCGCGGGCGCTGGCTCTTGAGAGCACGTCATAGAGTTGTGATGCGTCGTTGTCCATGGCCGGTACGCCCACAATGGCGCCGCTGCCGACCAGCTGTTCGAACAAGATTGGCGGCAAATCGACCACCTGCCGCTCATCACTCACAAGCGTCACACTCGTCTGTCCAACGTTGACGATGCGCCAGGGTCTGCCATCCCAAGTGATCTCGGCGCCGGCCTCAACAACGACGCCGCGTGGCCGCTCGGTATCTCCTGCCACCAAGGCCAGGCGCTGATAAGCCTGGCCTGTCAGCTCATCGATGAAGAGTTGCACTCGATCCGCGTCGACGAGCGCGATAGTTTCCAGGTCCGTGTACAAACGCCCACATGCAATGAGGCCGTAGATGTCGTCGGCCGCTGCGCGTCGCCACAGGCGGGCAAGCGTGATCCCGGGCTCGTCCATCACTTGATGGCGGATAGATTGGGCTGTCTGCTCAGCGACGGTCGGGGCATCCTCGCGTAAGTAGTCCTGGAGCATCACGAGGTTCCGCACCAGCGTTTGGTTGACGTCAGCGCTGGAACGCAGGCGGAAGAACAAGCCCAACGGCTCGGCGAAGCGCTCGCCCGGCTGGAAGTGCCAGCTGCCACTCTCGTCGCGCTGGTATCGGTCTGGGTACCTCGTCGCAAGCTTGATGAGCCGGTCCTCCGGCCGCCATTCTTCCCAGCCCATGCTGTCCTCTTCGATGACGAAGAAATCCGGCGTGTAGAGCACCCGCTGGTTTCGTGGCGCCTCATAGGTCAGCTTCAGAACGGGGGGCTGGTCGTAGTACTCCAGGATCGACGGATCGTGCTCTTTGAGGTAAATGGCGCTGAGTTCGAGCTGACTTTCGGCCTGGATGACCATGGCCATCTTGCGGCTTGGATAACGGGCGGGGACGTTTGTCGAGCCTCCGCCGACGCGGCGCGACGGCTCAGTTGTTCGTGTTAGCTGGACCTGCGCGCGGGCGTCGCCAGAGAGGTTAAGGCGATTACATAACGCCGCGAATTCGAGCTCCGTCAGCATCAGATTTCAGCCCGGCGCAGGGCGAGCTCTGCCCACATTACTAAGGTCGTGTTTTAACGGCGTCAACAGACGAGATGTCAGCAAACCGTCGCGCCTCGACATTCCTGTTCGTCCCTAATGCCACCCTATCGGCTCCAACTTGGCTTCCGCTGTGGCGCAGCTGAGGACACCCTGAGAGAACTGGCTCCCTACAACTGGTGGTGGGCTGTCGCCGGTCAACGCTGCGCAAGCGGATAGCGCTGTCTATCCAAACCACTGGGCGAGCAGCGGGGCTAGCCCTTATAGGCTGGGATCCCTGTGGACGTCGTGGTGCCGGCCGCTGGCTGTCGGGCGACAGGTTTGGCATAGACATTGGCAGGCCAAGAGCCATTGCCGGCTTGGTAACTGTGTGCGGTGGGAGGCGTCAGATCCTGGTCTTGTGCCTAACCGCAGGACTTTCTTTGGCGGATTGGGAAAGCACGGAGATTGCTGGGCACTCCCATCATCGGCGCTATCCCTGCGCCCGCGCCTGGATCGGCTACTTCATGATCACTTGGCCATAGGGGTTCCAGGTTGCCAACATCCAGTAGAGCCACCGGCAGCGGGCCACCTGCCAGCCGCCAAACTTTCCGGCGGTCGTGTCACAACCGTATCCACGCCATTCTGGCGCTCCATGGCCGAGTAATTCCAGAAACCTTCCACTGCGGCGGCGTTTCGCGGCCAGGCGCTCGACAGCTGTTCGCGACTGACGGACTGCTCATCCTCCACGGCTCGAATGCTTCCTGTGTCTCGGTTCGAATGGAACGTGCCGATCGTATGTAGCTACCGAGACCTTATCCTAACGCCGCCCGCCAGACGCGGTCTGGTTTGAGCGGTGTGGCGGTCAAAGCCGCTCCTGCCAAGGCATCGGAGATGGCGTTGGCCAGCACCGCCGCGGCAGGTACGCAGCCGCTCTCCCCCACGCCTTTGACACCAAGGGGGTTTGAGCCAAGGGCAAAGA
>DAIUFO010000335.1:0-4614 GCA_036844545.1 Chloroflexota bacterium | reverse complement strand
GTTAGATAGCAAAAACCGGCCAGAAGTTAGTAGTCCGGCTCGCCGCGCGCTGTGATAGAACCAATTGACACACGATATGAGCATCCTGTTTCGACGCTTTGCCCTCGCCGCTGGCTTGCTGGCCGCCATCCTACCGGCCACCCCCGCCGTGGCCGCGGGCACGTTGGCCGTGGCCCAGCCAGTGGCCCCGCCGGCTGGACCGCTGGCCGGTAAGACCATCGTGGTCGATCCCGGCCATGGCGGGCGCGACACCGGCGCCATCGCCAACAGCATCCGGGAAAAGGACCTGACGCTGCCCTTGGGCCTCAGCCTGAAGTCGTTGCTCGAGAGCCGCGGCGCCAAAGTCGTCATGACCCGCAGCACCGATACCGCCCTCGGCCCGAACACCGACGCCGACCTTCAGGCTCGCGTGGACAGTGCCAAAGCCGCTGCCGCCAGCGCCTTCGTCTCCGTGCACGTTAACGAGAACGGCGATCCCAACTACAGCGGCGCCACCACCTTCTTCGGTCCCAACTGCGGCTATTACAGCGGCGCCAGCGAATCGGCCGGCGACGTCGGCCGAAGTTACTCGCTCGGCCGCCGCATCCAGGCCAGCCTGGTGGCCCAGACGGGCGAGACCGATCACGGCGCCAGGTCGGAGATTTTCTGGGTGCTGGGCAATCCCGGCATCCCGTCAGTGCTCGTAGAGACTGCCTTCCTCTCGAATAAGCCCGAAGCAGCCAAGCTCCTCGATCCCAACTACCAGGCGCAAATCGTGCACGCCATCGCTGATGGCGTCAGCGATTTCTTCGCCAGCGGCGACGCCAATCGCGAGCCGGCCGCGCCATCATCCGCCATTCGCGACTGCTCCGCGCCGCCGGCCCCGCCCGAGAACTGGGTCCAGACGTTCCTTCCGGCGCCGCTGCTCTCCGGCCCCGATCCCAATGCCCAGCAGTTCACGCTGCTGCCGCCCTTCTCCTATTTGAAGGTGCTCGGCCAGGCCAAGGACTACCTCTACGTCCTCAACCCCCAGACCAACGGGCCCGGCTATGTTCCGGCCGCCAAGGTCGGCCCCAGCGGGCCGCCGCCGAGCTTCCAGCCGTTCTGGGTCAAGAACTTCACGGCCACCGGCGTGTGGTCTGCCCCCACCGGCGGCACCCAGTTCGGCACAGCCCCGCGTTGGAGCGCCTTCCAGGTGCTTAAGCCACAGGATGGTCCGCGTCTGTTCGTCCGCGTCCTGGCCACCGGCAACGTCGCCTACGTCGATGCCAAGGACGTAGGCCCGGTCGGCCCGCCGAGTTAAGCTCTACACCAACCCTCTCCCGCCCCGGCGGGAGAGGGTTGGTGTGAGGGAACCTGGCGCTCCGCGAACGGCCGACTGTTACCCTGCCGCCTGGCGTCCCTGCAAGGCTCGCTCCGGCTCGGTCTTGGCGTGGCGCTCGGCGCCGTACTCGGCAGCTTGCGCCAGGTTTACCGCCGAGCCGATGAGGGCCATGTGGCTGAAGCCCTGCGGGAAGTTTCCCAGCAGGCGGTCCGTGGGCGAGACCGGATCGATCTCCTCGGACAGCAGGCCCACGTCGTTGGTGTAGCTGAGCAGTCGCTCGAACAGCTCGCGCGCCTCGTCGAGCCGGCCGCCGGTGGCCAGCGCGTCGACCATCCAGAAGCTGCACAGAGCGAACGTGCCTTCCGAGCCTGGCAAGCCGTCGTCGGCGTGGTAGCGCTCGACCAGGCCGTTGACGGTGAGGTGCTCCAGGATGCGGTTCACCGTCGACTGCACGCGCACGTCCGTCGCCGGCAAGAACCCGAAGCGTGGGATGGCCAGCACGCTGGCATCGAGCTCGTGCCCATCCAGCGCTTGCGTGAAGGCGCCGATCTGCTGGTTGTAGCCGCGCTCCAGGATCGCCGTCCGGATGTCCTGGCAGGTCTGCCGCCAGCGGGCCAGCGGCGCGGGCATGCGCTGCTCCTCAGCCAGCCTGATACCCCGGTCCAGCGCCGTCCAGCACATCAGCTTTGAGTAGACGTAATGCCGCGCACCTCCGCGCACCTCCCAGATGCCGCTGTCCGGCTGCTGCCAGCTCGCCGCCGCCTCCTCCACCAAGCCACTGAGCAGCCGCCAGTTGCGCCGCGACATCCGCTCGTGCGGCAGAGGGATGGGCGTGATGGGCTCGTCCTCGACGGCGTGGCGGAAGTGGTAGGCCGCGCTCAGCACGTCGCCGAAGATGTCCAGCTGATGCTGGTCGGAGGCGGCGTTGCCGGTGCGCACCGGCCGTGAGCCGCGGTAGCCCGACAGATGTGCCAGGCTGTGCTCCGGCAGTTCGCGCTGGCCATCGAGGGTGTACATGATCTGCGGCGTAAGGCCCGGCTCCGAGCCTATGGTCTGCGCCAGCCAGCCGATGAAGTCGGTTGCCTCCTCGTGATAGTCCAGCGTGCTGAGGGCGTACAACATCAGCGACGCATCGCGCAGCCAGGTGAAGCGGTAATCCCAGTTGCGGATGCCGCCGATGTCTTCCGGCACCGAGGTAGTGGGCGCTGCCACCACCGCCCCCGTTGGCTCGTAGGTCAGCAGCTTGAGCGTCAGCGCCGAGCGCTCGACCGCGTCGCGGTAGTGGCCGCTGTAGCCGCAGAAGCCGCACCACGTTTTCCAGTACTCGAGCGTCCGCTCCAGGTTACGGATGGAGACTTCGGGGTTGAGGGCTTCGTGGACACCTTGCTCGCTGCCGGCCAGGCTCAGCACGATCCACGATCGCTCGCCTGGCCGCAGCTCCAGGCGGCCGCTGAACACGCCGCCCTCCAGCGATATCTCCGCCAGCTTGGGGCAATACAGGGCCAGGTAGTGCTCGCCCTGCCGCGCCACCGCGCCCTTGTCCGATGCGACTCGCAGCTCCGTGTGGCCGCGGGCAAAGTTGAACGTCGGCTTGAAGCGCACCCGCACGCTGCACGCGGCTTCCGTCCCCTTGACCACTCGCAGGATTTCCCGTGTGGTGCCCACATCGTGCCCTATCCGGCTCGACGCCCGGCGATGGATGGCCATGAAATCGGTAAGCCGCACCACGGCGCCGCCTTCGCACGTGAAGGTCGTTTCGAGGACATTGGTGTGCTCCCGATAGCGCCGGCTGACTTCGTGCCCACCCTCAGGCGCGACGCTCAGGAAGCCGCCCTTCTCCGCGTCCAGCAGCCGGCAGAACACCGCCGGTGCGTCGAACCGGCCGGGGCAATACCAATCGATAGACCCCCTCTTGGACACCAGGGCCGCCGTGTGGCAGTCGCCAATGATTGCGTAATCGGCTATAGGGCAGTAGTCGTCAGCCACGCGTATTCCCTCGCCCGCCGCGGCGGGCGAGGGCTAGGGTGAGGGAACTTAACCCCAAGGCCCTAAGTAGGCTTCGCCCTCGTAAGAGTCCGACGCAGCCGCCACCGTATCCGGCCATTCGCCGGCCTTGATGGCCGGTCGCAGATGCGCCGGGCGGGGCTGGCCGTCCCAGCCGATCTGTTCCATGTAGGCGTACAGCTGCACCGCGTGCCCATCCGGATCGAGCGCCAGCGCCGAGTGGCCCAGGCCTGGGAACAGCTCCGAAGGCAGCTCCTTGACCGTGCAGCCCTTCTCGCGCAGGAAGCCTACGGCGTCCCTCAGCTGGCGGTAGTTCGCCACCTGCAGGCCGAAGGACATGTTCAGCGTATCCTCGCGCAAGCCCAGCTTCTCCCGCAGCTCGACCGGGTACAACGCCATCGAATGGTGCTCGGTGTTGCAGCGCAGGAACACGCAGCGGTGCCCCTGCCAGGTGACTTCCTCCGTCTTGGCGAAGCCCATGATGTCCTGGTAGAACTCCTCCGAAGCCTTCACATTGGTGGCAAACAGCCGCACCGGCCCGATGCGCACCACCTTGAACGGCCGCGGCAGCAGGATGCCCTCCACGTCGTACTTGCCCTCGCCGTCGACGTAGCGGTAGCCCGAGGTCAGATCGAGGCCCTCAGCCAGCGCCTGTTCGACCTCAGCCTGCTCGGACATCTGCGGCAGCTCGGGCGGCTCGTGGAAGCCGCGCTTGTACATCGGCTTTGGCTTGCTGAAGCCCATCCAGCCGATCTGCTCGATGCCGTAGTACATCTCGTTGGTGAAGCCGTCAGGGTCGTAGAAGTAGGTGTGCCAGTTGGAGCCGGGCATATCGCGCCCCGTGCGTTGAATCGTCTGCCCATGGCTCTTGATCCAGGGCGTTGCCTCGGACACCTCTTGGAGGCTGCCTACTTGCCAGGTGATCTGGTTGATGGTGATGCCCGGCGCAAACCGGCGGTTCTTGTCCATCGCTTCGCGCACCAGCTTGTTGAACAGCACGAACGAGTGGTGGTCACCGCCGTGGTGCGTGAAATAGCCCTTCGGGTCGCCCATGCCTTCGATGAGCTTGGGATCCTCCACCCGTGCCCCAAAGTCCAGCACGTCCGAGATGTGGAAGCCCAGCAGCTCCGTGTAGAACCGCAGGCTCTCCTCCATCTTGGCGTTGTTGAACCCGAAGTGCCCCAGCCGCCGGATCTTGAACGGCCGCTCGAGCATGACGCCGCCGACGTTGTGCTGCTTGGTTTCGAGAGCTGTTGCCATCGTCCTACTCCTGTCACTTGTTGCCTGTTTCCTGCTACTTGCTGGGC
>DAIUFO010000334.1:0-4621 GCA_036844545.1 Chloroflexota bacterium | reverse complement strand
GGACTACCAGGCGGAGCTCGTAGTACCGACATTTGCGCTGGTCGAGATGGAGTTGCAGATACGTCGGGACAAACGTATCCGGCAGTCGTTCGCGGAGTTCCTCGCCGCGATCGTGGAACGCGACTACATGCGCATCGAGCCCCTCGGCACCGAGCAGGTGGCGCTCTTGCCTATCCTTCTCGCTCTCCCCGAGCTGCGCGACCGCATCATCGTGGCGCACGCCATCACCAACGATGCGCCGCTCATGACCTCCGACCACGTCATCCGCGAATCCGGCTTGGTCGAGACGGTGTGGTGAAGTCGCACACCGAGCACCGCCGCCGGGCACAATAGGATTCATGCCCGCCGCAACACTCCCCTCCCGCTCCGAAATCGCCCAGGAGCTCACCTGGGACCTGGAGTCCATCTACGCTACGGCGGAAGCCTGGGAAGGCGACTTCAAAGCGCTGGAAGTCCGCTTGCCCGAGCTGTCCGCCTTCCAGGGCAAGCTTGGCGCATCATCCAACCAGCTCGCAGGCGGGCTCCATCTGCGCGACGACCTGGGCGTCACGTTGGGCAAGCTGTACAGCTACGCTCACATGAAGCGCGACGAGGACAGCACCCAGGCCCACGCCCAGGCGCTGCATGACCGCGTGGTCGGTCTGTATGCGCGCTTCGGCGCCGCCGCGGCCTTCTTCACCCCCGAGATCGTGGCCCTCGATCCCGCCACGGTCGAGCGGTGGCTGAATGCTGAACCGGAGCTGGCCAAGTATCGCTTCCTCCTGGAGAGCACCCTTCGCCAAAAGCCTCACGTCCGCAGCGCCGAGGTCGAGGGCCTGCTGGCGCAGAGCATGGAGATCGGCCACGGCGCCTCGACCATTTACGACATGCTCCAGGACGCGGACATGAAGTTCCCCGCCATCCGTGACGAGGAGGGCAACGAGGTCGAGCTGACCCACGGCCGCTTCATCCCCTTCCAGCAGAGTGCCGATCGGCGCGTCCGTAAGGATTCGTTCGAGGCGCTGTACGCCACCTACGCCGCCTACCGCAACACCGTCGCCGCCAGCTACGCCACCTCCGTGAAGGGCGACGTGTTCTACGCCCGCGCCCATCACTACGAATCGGCCCAGCAGTCCGCCATGGACGGCGAGAACATCCCATCGGACGTCTACTCCAACTTGGTCAGCACCGTTGAGAGCCGGCTGGACCTGATGCAGCGCTACCTGCGGATCCGCAAACGCGTGCTCGGCCTGGACGACCTGCACATGTACGACGTTTACGCCCACTTGGTTCCGAGCGCCAAGAGGGTGATCTCTTACAGCGAAGCCAAGGACCACGTGCTGTCCGCCGTGGGCGCGCTCGGGAGTGACTATCGTGAGGCTGTACATCATGGCCTGAGCTCTCGCTGGGTCGACGTATACGAGACGCCGGGCAAGGCCAGCGGCGCCTACAGCAGCGGCTCCTACGGCACACAGCCGTTCATTCTCATGAACTACCAGGACAACCTCGACAGCGTCTACACCCTGGCTCACGAGCTGGGCCACTCGATGCACAGCTACTACACCCGGGCCACGCAGCCGCCGGTCTATTCCGATTACAGCCTGTTTGTGGCCGAGGTAGCCAGCATCACCAACGAAGCCTTGCTCACCCAGCACCTGCTCCGGCAGGAGATGGACGCTGACACACGTAAAGCGCTCATCAACAACGAGCTGGAGAAATACCGCGGCACGCTGTTCCGCCAGACCATGTTTGCCCATTTCGAGGCCGAGACCCATCGCCTGGCCGAAGACGGCGAGGCGCTGACCTCAGAGGCGTTGAACCACCTGTACTACGACCTGGTCAGCAAATACTTCGCGCCGGAATGCATCGTCGACGAGCAGATCGCCTTCGAGTGGTCGCGTATCCCGCACTTCTACCGCGCCTTCTACGTCTACCAGTATTCGACCGGTATCTCCGCAGCCACGGCCCTGGCCAAAGCCATCGTCAACGAAGGCCAGCCGGCAATCGACCGCTACCGGCGCTTCCTTTCAGCCGGCGGCTCGGATTACCCGATCAACCTGCTTCGGGATGCCGGCGTGGATATGACCTCGCCCGAGCCGGTGCGCGCTGCGCTGGACCATTTCGAGGGCCTGCTGGAGCAGTTCGAAGCGCTACTGTAAGAACAAGCTGGCGTCGAGCACGACCAGCTCGCCGCCGGCGGTGAGCGCCAGCGGGTTGACGTCGAGCCCGTGCAGCTTGCCGGCGCTGCTAACGGCGATATCTGAGATGGCCAGCAGCACGTGCTCGAGCCCAGCCAAGTCCACCGGCGGCAGGCCGCGGGCGCCGCGCAGCAGCGGCTCGCCCCGCAGATCGCGGATCATGTCCGCCACGTCTTCTGGCGCAAGCGGCGCGGGACGCATGGCCACGTCCTTCAGCGCCTCCGCCCAAATGCCGCCAAGGCCCAGCAGCACCAGCGGCCCGAACGTTGGGTCCGCGTGGAAGCCGGCAATCAGCTCCAGCCGTACGTCCACCATGCGGCTGACGAGCACCTCCGCGGCTGGCATGGCGGCGTAGGCTGCTCTCACGCCCGTGCTGTCCGCAACGCCCAGGCGCACGCCGCCGGCTTCGGTCTTGTGGGTGATCCTGGGCGAGTGGACCTTAACCGCCACAGGATAGCCGAGCTGCTCGGCGGCGCCTACTGCCTCGTCTGCCGAGCGTACTAGGCGCTCTTCCACCACGGGGATGCCGAAGTGCGCCAAGAATCGCTTAGCCCCGAATTCACCAGGCTCGGCGCCAGCGTCCGCTAAGGCTTGCGCAATGGCTCCCTCACCCTGCCCTCTCCCGCCGCGGCGGGAGAGGGTGGATTTCGCCAAACCAAACCGCCACAGCCCTGCGAGCGCCTCCACAGCCTTAGCGGGCGACCGGAACAGCGGTACGCCCGCCGAGCGCAGAGTGGCGACCTGCCCGTTGGACATGCTGCCGCTCAGCGTCACCTGGAACACCGGTTTGCCGGCGGCCGCGGCTACCGGCGCCAGCGCTTCTGCCCGCAACCGTCCGGCCACACCAGTGCCGGGGTCCACGGCCAGCACCGCGTCGATGCCGTCGCTGTCCAGCAGCAGCTTGGCCACGCCGGCGGTGGTGCCGGGGTTCTCGATGAGCTGGGCGGTGGCGTCGAATGGGTTCTCGACGGCTTGGGTGAAGCCAGGTAGGAACGCCCGCAGCTGCTCCGCCAGCTCCCTACCAAACGGCGGCGTCGCCAGATCCATCTCCTCAGCCCGGTCGGCCGCCACGGCGCCGGCCCCGCCGGAGCCAGTGATGACGCCGATGTTCGGCCCTTCCGGCCAGCGCCCAGCAGCGGCCGCCGCCGCCAAATCGACCAGGTCGTCAAGGTCCTCGGCTTCGAGGATGCCGAGCTGCCGTACCACGGCCTGGAGCGCCTCGTAAGAGCCGGCCAGCGCGCCGGTGTGCGAGCGGGCAGCCGCGCCGCCTGTTTTGGTGCGGCCGATCTTGTAAGCCACCAACGGCTTGCCCAGCTCCAGCAGCCTCCGGCCCAGCGCCATGAAGCGCGCACCGTCGCGGATCTGTTCCACGATCAGGATGAAGGCGTCCGACGAGCCCTCCTCCGCCAGCCACTCCAGCGCCTCCGTCACGGTGAGGTCGGTTTCATTGCCGGTGGCCACACCGTAGCTGACGCCGACCTTGGCGTCGTAGGCGCGGTTGGCCAGCGAGCCCATGAGCCCGCCGCTCTGCGACACGATGGCCACCCGCCCGGTCTTGCGCTGGTCCATGTCCTCGCTGGAGGTGAACGACAGCGGGATGAAGTCGACGAAGTTCAGGCAGCCGATGCTGTTTGGCCCGCACAGGACCATGCCGCTGCCAGCCGCCAGCTCGGCCATCCGGCGCTGCTGGGCGGCGCCGGCGGCGTCGATCTCGCCGAAGCCGGCACTGATGACGATGGCCGCGCGAACGCCGCGCTCGGCGCACGCCTCCAACGCCGGTAGCGCGTGCTGGCCGGGCGCGATGATGATGGCCAGGTCGGGCGTCTGGGGCAGCGCCCCTACGCTCGGGTAGCTGCGCAGCCCCGCTATCTCCTCGCGCTGGGGATTGATGGGGTAGATCGCGCCCGGAAACGCCTGCCGCTGCAGATTGGCCAGCGGCCGGCCAGCCAGGGAGTCGGCCCGGCTGGATGCGCCGACGATGGCGACGCTGCGCGGCTTGAGCAGCGGTGTGAGGTCTCGGGTGGCTGGCACCCTAGTCGCGTTGGTAGGGCTGAAGGCCTGGGCGGAAGCGCTTCTCGTCCAGGAACTGGGTCATGCCCCGTTCCCGGCCGCGCTCGGGGTCGCGGAAGCGAAGCTGATCGCCCTTGGCTCGCAGGTATTCTTCGGCCTGCTCGTAGTCCATGTGCCAGCAAGTGCGCAGCGCTTCTTTGGCCGAGCGGAGCACCTGCGGGTTGAGCTTCTTGAGGTCGTTGGCCAGCTCCATGACCGAATCGTGCAGCTTGTCCTTGGGCACCACCTCGTTGATTAGACCGACCTCGCGGGCGCGCTCCGCTGAGAAGTTCTTGCCGGTAAGCGTGTAGTACAGCGCGTCGCGGTAGTTCATGGCTTCTGCCAGGTCGCGGCTCACCAGGCCGCCGGGGAAGATGCCCCAGTTCACTTCGGAC
>DAIUFO010000333.1:0-4623 GCA_036844545.1 Chloroflexota bacterium | reverse complement strand
GTTTGTTTTCGACATTGCCGTTCAGCCGCTGGATGGCGGTGGCGATCATCTGGGCGGTGGCCCAGCCTTGCGCGGTGTCCTGAGATACCAAACGGTCGGGATACCTGCGACGCCAGGTGTCGAGGAACGCCTTATTCAGCGAGTTGTCCAGCGCTGTGGTGTAGTGGTTCTCAGCCACGACGCCAACAGCTCGTTCCTTGGCCTGGGCGAGATTGGACCCGAAGCTCATGGCGCCCACGGTGTCCAGGATTTGCAGCTTGCGATCCCCAGCGTATTGGCCATACTGCTGCCCCCATCGCAGCCCATCGATACCGGTCTCGACCAGCAGGATGCCATCGGCGCTGGGACTGAGTTGGGCCAGATAGGGCCCAAAGTCGGTCGTGCCCAGGCTGGTATAGGTCTCCTGGACGATCGCGCCGCCGCGCTTGACAAATGCCGCGCCAAACGCGTCCACGGGTTCATTGATGTTGTCCAAGGCAAAGGCGATGACTTTGCGCAGTCCCTGGCCGTAGGCCCAGTCGGCGAGCGGCCCCCACAGTCCGGTAGTGGTCTGTGTCAGGCGCACGAGGAACGGGCTTTTGAGCTTGGGATCGGTGGTCAGACCCATACCGGCGCAGTTGCCTGTTACGGCCACGGGGGTATGCCTCTGTGCCGAGAACGGCGCCAGGGCATAGCATTCCGGGTTGAAGTTGGCGCCCGCCAGCAAGCTCACTTTGTCCACGTCGACGAGTTGCGCGGCCTTGGCCAGCGGCGCGTCAGGTCTGCCCTGGCTGTCCGCGACGATGGTTTCGAGCTTATGGCCGGCCACCGCGCCGCCGAGGGACTCGAAATACAGCTGGAAGGCGGTCGGTATTGTCTTTGCCGAGCACGGCAGCTGGGCCGCTCATGGGCTCGAGGATGCCGATTTTGATCGAGCCGACGGTGGACGAGGACACGACAGGCGCTGTGCTGGCCGCGGCTGAAGCAGCGGGCGAACTGGTAGACCCGGCTTGCTGGCCGCAGGCAGCCAGCAGCAAGCCCGCGGTCAGGATGACGAAAAGCGGATTGAATCGGGTTGTCATATCTCCTCTCCTGATTTGGCGGCTCAGGCTACCGTCAGGACCACCCGGCCGAAGATGTCACGGCTCTCCACCAGCACCTGGGCGGCGCTCGCCTCAGCGAGTGGCAGGCAGCGATCAATTACCGCGTGCAGCTTGCCCTCGCCGGCGAGGCGATAGACCAGTTGCACCTGCCGGGGAGGTGCACCGGTTGAACCCAGCAGACTCAGTTGTTTCAGGTAAAAGGAGCGCATGTTCATCTCCACCGACCCGCCGCCCAGCGCTCCCGCGGTGACTATCCGGCCCCCCACGCCGGCGCTGGCCAGACTCTCGGCCCACAGGTCCGGCACGGCCAGGTTCTCGAACACCACGTCCACGCCCTGCCCATCCGTCAGCCGCCTGACCTCGTCGCTCATCTTCGAGGTGCGGTAGTTGACTTCCTCATCAGCGCCCAGCTGGCGCGCCTTGGTCAGCTTGGAGTCCGCGCCGGCCGCGGCGATCACCCGCGCTCCGGCCAGCTTAGCTACCTGCACGCCCATGGTGCCCAGCGCGCCGCCGGCGGCCAGAATCAAGACGGTCTCCCCCGCCCGGAGCTGGGCGCGGTCGATGAGCAGATGCCAGGCGGTCGGCGCCATGACCATCAGGGCCGTCGCCTCCTCGAACGACAGATTGTCTGGTAGACGAAGCAGATTGCGGAACGGCGCCAAAGCGAATTCGGCGTAGCCGCCTTGCGTATGGACGCCCTGGATGCGCATGTTCAGGCAGGGATTGTTCTCGCCAGACGTACAGGACGAGCACGTCCCGCAACGGAACCCGTTGGAGGTGACGACGCGGTCGCCCGGCTGGAAGCCCTGCACCCCCTCGCCCAGCTCCGCGACTTCGCCCGCGGGGCCGGATCCCAAGATGTGCGGCATGGGAATAGGACCGTACGCCCCCGGGCGCGAGCGGACCTCGCAGTCCAGGGTGCGGTTTACGGCGATGGCGCGCACTCGCACCAGAACTTCGCCCGGCCCGGGCGCCGGCCGCGGCACGTCTTCGATCCGCAGCACCTCGGGGCCTCCATGTTCGTGGAATACAGCGGCTTGCATCATTGGTCCTCCTATTCTGCTAGCAGCCGGGCAAGGCTGCCACCGCCACGATCTCGACGACAAGGTCCGGGTGGGCCAAGGCCGTGACGCCAATAAGCTCGGACGGCGGCGGATTGTTGTAACTGCACTGCTTCGGACAGTGCTCGGCGAAGAACTCGTCCGCCACATCCATGCGGCAATTGGGGGAGCCCAGGACTCCGCCGCTCGGGAACGGGCCCTTCACGTAGTACGGCAGCTTCACGACGTGCTCAAGTGAGCTCCCCAGGGTTTCGAGGTCGGCCTTGATGTTCATGAGCACGGCTCGCCATTGCGCCGCTGGATCTCCCACGGCGCCACCGCCCGCAGGCACACCTTTCGAAGCGCGCGGCTCGTAATCGTCGGCTGTGCCGGTATTGCCTGCCAGAAAGACGAACCCATCGGCGTCGGTGACCACAGTGCCCTTGCCCCAGGGCATCTGACGGTTGCCCTTGTACTGCTTGTGGGTGACTAGCTGCATGACGTTGCCACTGTAGGACTCGAAAACGGTCCTGCCATCCGTGCCAGCACTGAACCGCAGTACTGAACCGCCGGTAGCTGTACTGAGGATTAGCGGGAATCGGCTATCAGGTGGCGCTCAGTCGCCCATCTTGCCAAGCCGACACGCGAGGACATGCCCAGCTTGCCCAGCGCGTTGCGTACGTGCGATTCAACCGTCCGCTCGCTGAGGACGAGCCGCTGCGCGATCTCAAGGTTTGAAAGTCCCTGGGCCACAAGCGACACGACCTCATGCTCGCGCGGGCTTAAGGGGTCTGAGGAACCGACTCGTTGAGCGGCCACCTGGCGAGCTGTCGCTCCGCTGGTGGAAAGCGCAAACTCAGCAGCGTCGTCGACCGGCATCGCCCGCCCTCTCCGGATGGCGGCTTCGCAGCTCTCACGAGAAAGGCCACTGATGGCCAAGTCCAGCTCACGCCGCGCTCTCGCACTGGTCGGGATGAATGGCCCGCCCGCGCCCTCCTGCACGACCTCTGCAGCGGCGCTCAGGCAACTCGCACCCTCGAGGTCGCCAGTCGCGGACGCCAGGTAAGCGAAGCCTTGAAGAGCGCTGGCCACCCCCGACTTGTCACCAATCTCACGGGACAGGGCGAGACCCTCGCCCAGGGCTGACTGCGCGAGCGCTACGTCGTGCTGCGCGGCGGCGATGTGGCCCAAGCTGCCCAACGATTGCGCGAGCCACCATGGCGACCCGACTTGCCCCCGAACCTTGCCCACGGCCTCCTCCGCGTACGCCTGCGCCGCACGGTCGTCGCCCTGCTCGAAGCAGGCGTTGGCCAGCGAGCGCAGCGCATGGGCCACCACACGCGTCCAACCGATTTCGGCTGCGCGCGCCCGCGCTTGCTCCGCTTTGTTACGTGCCTCGCCGAAATCGCCCTGCGACGCCGCGATATCGGCCAGCGCCACCAGGCTCAAGGCTGCGTATGCGTGATTGCCGGTCCGGTCTCCGGTTGCTACGGCCTGCTCCAGCAGCTGCACGGCACTGGCCTGTTCCCCAAGGATTCTGGTCGTGTAACCGAGCATGTACAGCGACGCGGCTATCTCGCGCTCATTGCCGAGCCTTTGGCACAGCTGCAAAGACTCGTGGGCACACCTTTTCGCCTCGGCGTGATCTCCTCGCCCCAGCGCCAAGTCGGCGGCAGCGAATAAGCACTGTGCCCGCCCAGGCGTGGACGCCTCGCCGCCCGGTATGGCCAGCAGCTGCTCCAGCCAGCTCCGGCCTTCGCTCAAGTAGCTCCGGAAGAAGCAGAACATCCCCACGACGGCGCCTAACCTCTGCGCGCGCTCAACGTCCCCCCGCTTAACCAGCCACGTCAGGGCAGTGCGCAGGTTATCGCGGTCGGCCTCCAGCCGCTCTAGCGCCAGATGCTCACGCGGTCCGAAGAAGTCCGCTTGCGCGTTCTCCGCGAGTTCGCTGAAGTACGCAGCGTGCCGTCCGGCGAGGGCTTCAGAACCTCCATGCTCCAGCAGCCGTACCTGTCCATACTGGCGGAGGGTTTCGAGCAGCCGGTAACGAACCGGACCATCGTCGCCTCGCTCCACCACGATCAGCGACTTGTCGGCGAGCCTGGCGAGCACGTCCAGCACGTCGGCCGCGGGCATGCCATCCCCGCCGGCAACCGCCTCGGCTGACTCGATGGTCCAGCCGCCCGCGAACACCGAGACGCGCTCGAAGAGCCTCCGTTCTTGCTCACTCAGCAGTCCGTAACTCCAGTCAATCGCGGCCTGCAGGTTTTGCTGGCGCGTTGGTGCAGACCGGCTGCCGCTGGTCAGCAAATGAAAACGGTCGGCAAGCCGCGCGGCGATCTCCTCGACCGATAGGATCTTCAGCCGCGCAGCCGCGAGTTCTATCGCCAGCGGGACGCCATCCAGGTGCCTGCAGATGTCGGTCACGGCCGGCGCGTTTCGATCAGTGAGCTCGAAACCCGGCAGTACTGCTCGTGCGCGGTCAGTGAACAGCTGCAGCG
>DAIUFO010000332.1:0-4629 GCA_036844545.1 Chloroflexota bacterium | reverse complement strand
ACTTGGATGAGGCGTATGGGGACTGGCAGGAGAAGCGCCGCTAGTTGGCAGTCTTCGTTGACACTTCCGGGCTTTACGCGCTCTTGTCAGCCAACGACCGGGAGCACCAACGCGCAACGGTCTTCTGGCGTCAGCTCCTGGGAACAGGAGAGGAAATCGTCACGCACAACTATGTGAACGTGGAAGCCACGGCGCTCGTTGTGCCAGTACGAGTTGGGCGAGACGCCTGAAACGCTCTCCGAAGGCTACGACCTGTCGCCGGCTGAGGTCTACGAGGCGCTGGCTTACGCCTTCGACCATCCGGACGTAGATGGATGGCATACGCGAAGACAATAAAGCCGCGGGTGAGCGGGTGATCGACCAGCTGCCCGAGCACTTCCGCGAGATCGCGAGACAGACAGCCGCGGCGGACGAGCTGGCGTACCAGGAAACGGCACGCACGACCAGGGAAGCTCGCCGTGGTACGTCAGGCCGCTAGCTGCCGGCGGCTGCGCTTTCAAGGGCTTGCAGATCGGCCACGGCTTGCTTGAGCACGACCTGCTTGAGATAGGTCTGGTAAGGAATCCCAAAGCGCGCTGCTGCTCGCTTGACAATAGCGACTTGCTCGCGGCCCCAGCGAAAGTTCACGTTCATGCTGGCGACGTCGCGGTCCGCCTGCTCCTCCAGCTCGTTGATGCGGGCCACCAGGTCCGGATCGGTGAACTCGCCCCGGCCAACGTTGGTGATATGCAATTCCTTGGGCATTCTTACTCTCCTGTGGGGTGGCAACTGATGATCAGCACCGCGTTGGCGTAGAACTCTTCCAGCCGAACCCAGTACACGCGCATGTTGTCGGTCGAGGTCTCATATCGCCTGCGCTGCTCATTGAAGACCGTCTCGCCATCAAAGAACGTCTGCACTGCGTCGAGCGGACCCGTACCGTGCGAGGTGGTGATGTGCAGCTGCTCTGAAGAATCTTCGTCATAGAGGAAGAAGAACCTCTCGCCGTTGACCGTCATCTCCAGATGCGGCCGCCTTTTCACTTAGACAGAATCACACGCAAGTTACGTTCTGTCAATACATGGTCAGCGGCAAACCAGCATCGTCAGGAACGTCACCGCGATCGTGCAAATCAGGGCCGGCACGATGAATCGGTAGGTCGCGGTCCAGGCCCGCACCTTGCGGCTTGGGTCCGCCCACCTACGGGCCCACTCCGGAGTGATGGCGAGCGGCTCGCGGCCGGTAGACCGAAAGCCCAGCAGCAGCAACAGAGCGACGCACAGCGGTAGGACGGTGTAGCCCAGTACGTTGACGCTGACCAGGTGAAGCAGCAACAGTGCGCCCTGGTAGAGGCCCAGGAAAACGATGAGCCAGAGGCCGATCATCTCCCAAATTTCGCTGGTACGGGAGGCCTCCTGCCCTCGTTCAAAGAAGTTCAGCTCGGCAATTGGATTCCCCTGTGTCGCGACGAGCACCTGGCTCGGCTGCTGGCCGCGGCCGTCATGCAGACGGACGAGGAAACGCACGAGCAGCACTTCTGGAAGTTCGCTGACCTTCGCATGTGCGCGGCGCTTTTTGCCCACACCGCCTTTCAGCCGGTGCCAACGCCGGCCACGGCCTACTGCCTGCTGGAGCTGGCGCCCACCCAGCTGGTCGAGCTGCTGGACCTCGCCCTCACGCCAGGCGCGGGCCTTCGCCAACACCCTGGCGGAGATGAAAGACGAGACCCAGGCCGGCGTGGTCCTGAGCGTAAGCGACAAGCTGGCCTTCCTCGACGACCCCGTGGTACGTCGTTTCACGTCCGCCAGCCTCACGCCGCCCAACTTCGGCCTGCTGGTCCAGAACCCCACACAGCCGATCGCGGTTTACTGGGTGGTGCACGAGCGGGACGCCGCGCTGCTGCAGCCGCTATCGAGCGTGTTCTTCACGCTGCTGCTGGAGCACCTCGGCCGCATGCCCGGCGATCCGGATTCTCGCGTCACGCTGTTCCTGGATGAGTTCGCCAATATCGGCCGCATCCCGGATTTCACAACGACGATCTCGGTGGCTCGCGGTCGGGGCGTCCAGTTGGTCCTCGGCGTGCAATCGCTGAGCCAGCTGGAGCAGCTCTATGGACACGCCGGCGCTGAGACCATCCGGACCAACTGCGCCACGAAGATCGTGCTGCACGGCCTGGACTACGACAGTGCCGAGCAGATATCGCGGGCGTTGGGCGAGGCCACGATTCAACAGGAAGTCCAGACGCGCACCCCGCAGGGCTGGACCACCAACGCCTACAGTTACGCCGAGCAGCACATTCAGCGCCGGCTGCTGACCTCCGACGAGGTGCGGCGCATTGCCATCGACGAGGCGCTGATCGTCATCTCCAACCTGCGGCCCATCTGGACTAAGCGCCAGGTCTGGCGCCAGCCGCCACGGGCGGCCCGCGCCGAGCCGCTCGGCCCGGAGCAGGGCATGGGACCCGCCCGGCTCGCCCACGGGAGCCGTGCGCCCACCCCGCCGCCCGCTCAAGCCCGGCGACGAGCTGCGGTCTGTCCAGCGCCACTTGGGCGACCTGAAAGACGAACCAGGCGAGCAACCGGGTGGCACCGCCGCTTAGCGCTTCCCCGGTCGTCGACCTGACTCGCTGAATACAGCCCCGTGGCTACTGCCACGGGGCTGCTCGGGCTGGAACTCGCCCACCGCCACGCCGGCCACCCTAGCGCCGCTACGCGACGCCACCGCCTGATCGGCGGTGCCCAGCCACCTGCGGACACAGCTCGCCGCCCCCCAGCCACTCAATCCCACCACCCGACGGCCAGCCGGTCCGCCCACCCTGGCCACCCCTGGCGCCACCGCTTCGGGTCCACTCTCAGCCCACCACACCGTTACCCTCCGCGGTCGCGCCAACCACGTCCCCCTTGCGCGCCGCCACGGCTAACGCCGGCCGCCGCTTGGTCGCCTGCGGGCGTGGGGACGGAGAGCAGGATACGTATTGGCGACACCGCTTTTCGCGGTGCGCCAATACCAAGGAGGACTAGGTCCTGCCTTCGATTACCAGTTGCTATATCCGCCTAAGGTCCTTGATTCCGTTCTTGACCTGCTTCCATCGTTGTAAGCTAGCTGGCGGGGAACGAAGAAGATCAAGCTCACCATCAACCACGAACGCATTCTGAGCCTTATTGACTTCACCGTGCAGTCAGCGAAGCTCGCCGCCAAGCCGCCGGTCTGCGACGTGTCCGAACACGGCAGCGTTGTGCCGCCGTTGTACGAGCATGAGCTGCGGGATTTGCCCGGCATCTCACTCAACAGGCTCGGTGATGAGATCGAGGACGAAATCTGGCTCAGTATCGAGCGGCTCCATGAGACGCGCCCGCCGGCGATTGACAGTGCGTTCCTGCTGCCGTGGGCGCAGCTCGCGCCGAATCCAACCACGGAGCCGAGTCTTCGCCCGTTTGTCGCCGGTCTGCACCTTATCGCCGCCGGCACCCACCGCTCCACCGAGGAACCGGACGAAGTCGAGCACGACGAGGGCGACGAGGATGCTGACGAGGATGAGAGGCCATTTGTCGACCCAGCGGCGCAAGTGTTCTTCGACGAGTATGAAGAGGCGGCGTTGGTTCGGTCGGAGTTGGTCCGATACATGGAATCCAGGTGGCGTCCATGGGCGGCGGCCGAAACGCTCCGGCGGAAAACGATCACCCTGTACTCCCGGTTTTTCACGCTGAAACAAGCCCTTGAGGGCGGGATTGTGGAATCCCAGATCGAGCTCGTCTGGGGCGCAGGTCAGGCGCTGTGGCGCACCATGAACAGGACAGTCAACTATCCACTCGTCACCCGTCCTGTGCAGATGACGCTGAACCCGGAGACAGCGGCGATTGAGCTCCGGCCTCGTGACATAGATGCACGAACCGAACTAGATTGGTTCTCGTCCATCAACAACCCGGGCGTGGCCGCCCTGGAAAAGGTCGGGCAGGACTTCTTCGAGAAGGCGACGACGACCTTTTCGCCATTTGATGCCGGTACATTTGAGCCGTTCCTGCGCTCGGCAGTGGCGAATCTTGATGCGAAAGGCATCTACTGGCCGGACGAAGTGGAGCCAGAAGATCGGACGTTGCCGAAGCCTGGTGAGCTTTTCACTGTTACCGACACTTGGGTGGTGTTCGTGCGCCCGCGAAATAACAACGCCCTCCTGCAAGACCTCGAACGGCTCAAGGCCAAAGCGGAGCAGGCCACGACCCTACCGCCTGCCATTGCGGCCCTGTCGTCGGACCCGATCACGGAGAGTGTGGCTTTCGAGCTTCCAGAATATCGCGGCGTCTCCGCCTACAGTAGCGACCCATCCGTCTCTGCCGGCGCGAAGGCCCTGGACCTTTACTTCCCGAAGGCATTCAACGATGAGCAACTGAGGATCATTCAGCTGCTCGACGTATCTGATGGCGTGGTCGTGCAGGGCCCGCCGGGTACAGGCAAAACCCATACCATCGCCAACGTCATCTGCCATTATCTAGCTTCCGGCAAGCGTGTTCTGGTCACGTCGATGAAGGACCCGGCACTAGCGGTGCTCCACGAACAGTTGCCGGACGAAATCCAGCCGGTTAGCCATCTCGCTACTCACTAGTGTAGGTCGTCACAAATAGGCTGAGTTATTCGTTCTAATAAGCAGCCAGT
>DAIUFO010000331.1:0-4634 GCA_036844545.1 Chloroflexota bacterium | reverse complement strand
GTCCCGCCGCGCCGGCAGCGGCGCGATGGCCGCCGCGCCTACCGCTGCCACAAAGCTACTTCAGCAGCTTGGCGAAGAAGGCACGTATCTTCAGGCGAGGGCCTTCCTCGAAGTCGTAGTCGTACGTATCCAGGTACTTGATGCCGGGCTGGGGTATATCCTGCGGCGGCGCCCAGCTGTTGTCGACGTCGGTCCTCACCGACACCTGAGTTTGGGTGGGACCGTAAACCTCGATGCCCTCTTTGCTGGCGATCCAGTTGGCGAACACGCGCGCGGCGTTGGGGTGAGGCGCCTTGTTCCAGATGGCCACGTCGCCAAAGCCGCCGCCGAGCGCGCTGGGCGCATCGGGCAGCTCCGGCTGCTCGATAGGGATGCCGGCCTTGACGAACGGCTGAAGGTAGTTGGTCGTGGCGGCCAGGCCGATGGGATAGGAGCCGTGGGCGACCCAATCGGCAAGCTGCGAATAATCCCGAGTCAGCGTCACGTTCTGGCCCTTGTACAGTTTGGTGGCAAAGTCTTCGCCCTTGGCCACATAAACCGCGGAAGCGATGGCGATCCCGGCGCCGTTGACGCTGGGATCGTAGGCGCAAATCTTGCCCTTCCACTTGGGGTCGAGCAGCGCGTCGGCGGTGGGAACGTCTTTAACGGCCACGAGCTGGGTGTTGATGGCCAGAAAGTGCTGAATGGTGTTGAAGATCTGCATCACCGTGTCCTTCTTGGGATCGCGGAACCACGGCGAGCCTGTCTTCCATTTGGCGTTATCGGCAGTATCCGGCAGCAGTAGGCTCGGCTTGAGCGGGTCGAGCCAGCCATTGCGCAGGAAGCTGTCGAACATGGTGTCGCTGCCGGACACGCTGGCATCGACGGTGTACTGGCCGGCCTTGCGCTCGCCGTCGACCCGTGCCGCCAGCTGGCTGGAGTTGCCGCCCAGGAATTCCATCTCGATGCCGAACTTGGCCTTGAACGCGGCCGGCAGCTGGTCCCGCACCTTTGGGTCTGGCGGGCCATTGACTACCACCTTGCCTTCCTTCTTAGCGGCGGCCACCAAGTCGTCCCAGGTGGTGGCGATTCCCGCGGCGCTGCCGCCGGCGGCTGGCTTGGCCGCGGAGCTGGCCGCGGGCGATGCGGCCGCGGACGTGGCTGGCTTGGCGCTGGCTGGCGTTGAGACGGCGGGCGCGGAGCTGGTTGGGCTGGCCCCGCCGCAGGCGGCCAGCGCGAGGCCGGCGCCGCTGGCGAGCAGTCCCAGCAGCATCTGCCGCCGGCTGATCGAGTCGTGGTTCATGACGCTGCTCCTATGAGTTCGGATGGTTGAGGCTGGCCGGCCCAGACGGTGACGCCGCTGGTGTCCAGGACCAAGTCCAGCTCTGCGCCAATGGGAAAACGCTCGCGGCGCGAGCCTGATACGAGGAAGGCCGGCGAATCACCGGCACGGACGCGGTATTCGAGGCGCTCGCCCAGGTACAGCACCTCCTCCACCCTGGCCTGGAAGGCGTTCTGGGCGCCGGAGCCAGCGGCTGCCAGCTTCAGGTCCTCGGGCCGGCAGGCGAGGTGTACGGCGCTGCCGGTGGAGTGCTGGTCCAGTTGGGCATCGGCAAAGGCAAAGGACGAGGCCGGCGCGGCAGTGAGCTCCAGCCAGCAGCGGCTGTCCTCGCGCCGCACGACGCATTCGAGGGTGATGGCCCGGCCCAGGAAGTCCCGAACGAAAGCGGTGGCTGGCCGCTCGTAGACCTCCATAGGTGTGCCGACCTGCTCGATGTGGCCCGCGTTCATAACGGCCACGCGGTCGGACAAGGCCATCGCCTCGGCCTGGTCGTGCGTCACGAACAGGACGGCGATGCCCAACCGCCGCTGGAGACTGCGCAGCTCGTCGCGCATGTGCTCGCGCAGCTTGGCGTCGAGGTTGGACAGCGGCTCATCCAGCAGCAGGATGTCGGGGTTGTAGACCAGCGCCCGAGCCAGGGCGACGCGCTGCTGCTGGCCGCCGCTGAGCATCGTGGCGGGGCGCTCTTCCAGGCCGTCCAGACCGACGACGCCCAGCGTTTGGCCTACCGCTTCGCGGATCTTGTGCTTGGGCCAGCGCCGCAGCTGGAGCGGGAAAGCGACGTTCTCGAAGACGGTCATGTGGGGCCAGATGGCATACGACTGGAAGACCATGCCCATGTTGCGGCGCTCGGGTGGCAGGCACAGGCGCTGGGCCGCGGAGACGATGGTCTTGCCGCGCAGCTGCAGTGTGCCTTCCTCGGGCTGCTCCAGGCCAGCGACGAGCCGCAGCGTGGTGCTCTTGCCGCAGCCGCTGGGACCCAGCAAGGTGAACACCTCGCCGGGCTGGACGGTGAAGCTGATGTGGTCGACGGCCAGGACGCTGCCAAAGCGCTTGGTAAGGCCGGCGAGCTCGAGGACGGGCGCATCAGCAGGGGTGGTCATAGATGGCTGATTGTAAAGCGGATTCTTCGCTCGACGCTCAGAAATGACGGTTGACCTATGATGTGGCGCATGCCCAAACTCAGCCTGAGCTTCATTTCGAATTACAACGAGCGGGTCGAGCCGCTCATGAATGGCAGTGTCGAGGTTGAGGGCGTCGAGCTCGTGCCCACCTATTCCGATCCCTCGGAGACCTTCTGGCGACAGCTCAAGTTCCAGGAATTCGAGATTTCCGAGATGTCGCTGTCGTCGTACCTGATCGCGCGGTCACGCGGCATGGACATGATGGCTATACCGGTTTTCCCCTCGCGGCGTTTCATGCACATGGAGCACTCGGTGCACGTGGACGCCGGCATTCAGCGGGCGGAGGATTTGGCCGGAAAGCGCATCGGCGTGGGCGAGTATCAGCAGACCGCGGCGCTGTGGTTTCGCGGCACCATCGAGCATGATTTCGGCGTCTCACAATACAAAGTCGATTGGTACATGGAGCGCACGGAGGAGCTGAGCCACGGTGGCGCAACCGGCTTTGCGCCCCCGCCAGGCATCTCCTTCCAACGCATCCCCGCCGACAAGAGCTTGGCCTCGATGCTGGTAAGTCACGAGCTCGACGCCGCGCCGGTGGGCCGAACCTTTCGGCGCGAGACCAACGTCATCGACAGATCGACACGGATTCGAGCGCTCGACGCGGACTGGAGCAAGGTCAAGCCGCTGTTCGGCGATCGCCTAGCGGAGGGTGCTCGCTTTTTCCGCGACCACGGCTTCATCCCCGCCAACCATGCTTACATCATTCGCGGCGACGTCTACCGCCAGCACCCCTGGCTGGCCTTCAACCTGTTCTCAGCCTTCGTGAAGGCCAAGGAAGCAGCCTACGCGAAGCTGGCTGACAGCATCCCCTCGGCGCTGATCTTCGGGCCTGAGTACTTGGCCCAGAGCCGCCAGATCTTCGGCGCCGATCCATTCACCTATGGCGTCAAAGCGAACCGGCCGATGCTCGATACGCTGGTCAGCTATTCTCACGAGCAGGGCCTCACGCCGGAGAAACTGAAGATCGAGGATCTGTTCGCGCCGAGCACGCTGGACCTGTGACATTCCTGTTTGTCATGCCGAGCGTCGAGCGAGCATCGTGGCTGTCTGCGGACCGGGGATTCTTCGCTGCGCTCTGAATGACAAAAAAGCTGCGGATCAATTCCCGGCTCAAGGATCAGGCGAGCTTGGCTGTACCTTGGGCGCCGGAATCAGCGAGCGGAGATTGGCTCCTGGGCCGTGTACAGGCCGGCGGGATGCCTTTCGCCTTTCACACCCTGAGCCTCGCCGTAGAGGTTGGTGTCGATCATCTCCAGGCTGGGATCACGAACCACACCCATTGGGTCGAGCCCGTCCTGCACGCGCTTGATCTGTTCTTTGGTCAGCTCGCGCAGCATATGCACGCCGCGGTCCGAATAACTCAAATGCTCGGTGGTCCGGTCGGCGATTGGCCCCTGCGTCTCCCAGGCCATGTGGTCCTGGGACAGCACTGAATTCAGGGCAAACCGCGCTTCGGGATGGAGCTTGTCCGGCGGGTACTTGTAGGGCTCCAGGTACTCGACCGGCGGATCGCCTTCGTCCTCGAGGAGGCTGCCATCGGGCGTGGGCTCGAAGATGACGTGAATGTGGTTGGTGTGGGTATCGTCGACCGGCACCCGGATCTGAATGGCCGGACCCTGGCGCAGGATGTTGGGGAAGATGAGCGGGTGCTCGTCGGTCTTGCCGTTGATGTACTCGCGGTGCTTGATGATGCCGTAGGGCTCGAGCCGGAACTCGAAGCTGGCCACGTCGTCCGTGAAGCCACGCGTGGTGTTAACCGGCGTGGCTCCGCGGCCGATGTACTCCTGGTGCAGAATTTGCAGGTGGGCGGGGTCGACCGAGTTCTCCATGGCCTGGAACCAGTTGCAGTCCAGCCGCGGGTGCACCACGATCTTCCGCCGCCCATCCTTGCGCACGAACACGTCGTACCTCGGGATCTCGGGCGCTGGCAGCGGCCCGAGATAAGCCCAGTACATGCCGATGAACCGCTGCACCGGGTAGCTCTTCTGCTTGATGCTGCGCATGACGGCGTCGTTGCGCTCCGGCGGCGTCTCCAGGATGTCGCCGCCGGTATCGTACAGCCAGCCGTGGTAGGCGCAGGAGATGCCGCGCTCCTCGACCCGGCCGTAACACAGCGAGGCGCCACGATG
>DAIUFO010000330.1:0-4644 GCA_036844545.1 Chloroflexota bacterium | reverse complement strand
TTTAGAAGAGAACAAACGCCTTTCGCAAGTCCCTCTAAAAGAGCCGCACCCAAAGATTATCAGGAGCTGAACATGGCCCGTCCCCGCATCGCAGTCTTCTCCGGCGCGTCGTCGACCATCGCCAACAGCGAGCCGCTGGTCACCAGCAACAAGGCCCGCGCCAAACATGGCCTGGAGCCGCGGCGCAACCCCGACGGCACGGACATGCGCTTCGACGTGCTGCGAGCGCAGCGCCTGGCGGCGCCGGCCAGAGTCTACGTCCGGCAGTTCAGCGCGCATCCGCTGGAGTCGGACGCCGCCGAACTGTACGCGCCGCCAGACGGCTACCTCGACGCCGCCGGGGCCTTTCATCAGGAGCGGCAGAGCGACGCGGACGCGCCGGTGTACGAGATCGAGCTGCGGCCGGAGGACGGGCTGTACCCGCTGCCCTACATGGCCCGGCAGGCCAGCGGCCAGGCCTGGGAGATGGACGGCACAGAGCAGCTTGCGCCGGCCGAGAACAGCCGCCAGCCCTTCTACCCCGATGCCTCGCGCCTGTTCGAGGAAATCGACCGCTTGGGGGTGAGCGACGATGGTGTGGGCAACCTGCTCTCGGGCCGGGCCGACTTCCACTTCTTCCGGGCGGCGCCGCCCGGTGGCTACAAGAAAGGCTTGGCGGCGGAGTTGCGGACCGATACCGGCAGCGGCAACATCCCGCCCGAGCGGCACGGCGACGACTTCTGGCCGTACCGGCCCGGGCACCTGTCCATGTCGCCGCCGCCGGAGCGCTTGGCCCAGCTCACGAATACTGTGCACCGGGTGCTCAGCTCGGGCGAGTACGACGGCGCGATCTGGCTGGAGGGCAGCCCGTATGTGGAGGAGACATCGTACTGGCTGCACCTGCTGATCGACAGCGGCGTGCCCATCTGCGGCAACGCATCGCAGCGGGCTCACGGCGCGGTAGGCAACGAGGGCGACCGCAACATCGTCGATTCGGTGCAGTACATCACTTCGCGTGTGTGGGCCGGCGCCGACGGCCGGAACGAGGTGGGCGTGGTGGTCATCCAGGACCAGCGCATCTTCTCGGCACGGGAGGTCCAAAAGGGGGATGCCCGGCCCGGCGGCTACGTCGTGACCGGTGGCCACGGCGGCATCCTGGGCGGCTTTCCGGAAGGCCGCGACCCGGTGCTGACCTTCCGGCCGGCCAAGCGCCACACGGCCACATCGGCGGTGGCGCTGTCGCGCTTACCCGCAACTGTCACCGGTCTCCGCGGCGCGACGGTCCGCGTGAAGGACGGCGACGCGCTGCTGCCGTCCGCCATTCCAGCGGTGGCCTTCGCCAAGCACGCGCGGTACTCCGACCTGGGCGCCGCGGAGATCGAAACGCGGATCGCCGAGAACCTGGCGCACCACGGGCTGGCGGGATTCGTCGGGGAGGGCGCAGCGCCCTACGGCAGCATGAGCCAATGGCTGGACGGGGCGCTGGAGAAGGCGGTGTTCAGCGGTATGCCGGTAGTCAAAGTCGGCCGAGGCGACCAGCAGGGTTTCGCGGTCCGCCGCCAGCCGCTGTTCCTGGCCGGCAGCAACCTGCCGGCAACCAAGGCGCGCCTACTGCTGATGGCGGCGCTCCTCAAGCTCGGCGCGCTGCCGGCGGCTGCCGATGCTTCGCATCCCACTGAGGCCGAAGTCGCCGCCACCAAAGCCAAGCTGGCGGAATACCAGGACATCTTCGACACGCATTAAGTCGAATTTGTCAGGCCGGCGCCTTTTGTCATTCCGAGCGAAGCGAAGAATCCGCGCGAAGCGAAGAATCCGCGATCTGCCAGCGGCAGCGGATGCCTCGCTCGACGCTCGGCATGACAAATTTGAGCTTGGCATGACGAGGGTAGTTAGCGGTAGGGGCGGATCACCAGGTTGTCGGAGGGGTGCTTTTCCAGGAGCTTGAGCAGGCGCGGCGGGGCTTCGATCTCCGGCAGGCCGGTTTGGGACCAGCGCTCGAAGACGTCCATCATCATCTTGTAAGGCGGTAGGGAGACCTCTGAGTAGGCCTTCTTGATGGTGGCGTCGATCAGCAGCTTGGAGCCCAGGACGCGCGACTCGTTGACGTTCACCCGGTCCTGATCGTCAATCTCGATGGTCGAGGGATCGAGGATCGTGGTCTGCACATCCTTGAGAATCACCACGTCGGAGGCCGGATCGCAGCGCGAGGCGCGCGCCCACTCCACCATCTCCGGGTCGCGGATGTCGATGTCGTCGTCGACCACGGTCACCATCTTGGGCGTGTTGGCGTCCAGCAGGTTGGCGGCGATGAGCATCGTCTTGCGCGAGTGGCCGGGATAGGCCGGCTTCATCTGGATGATGAGGTGCAGCCGGGCCGAGCCCTCGGTGAAGGTCACGTCCAGGATGCCCGGGATGCCCAGGTCGTACTTCAGGTGCTTGAACATGAGCGCGGCGATGGCCTCGCTCTGGATGACGTGGCTCTCGCTGGGTGGCTTCTGACTCAGGAAGGCTTGGTAGATGGGCTTGGTGCGATGGGTGATGCAGCGCACGTTGAACACGTTCTTCATCGACTCAAGCCCCATGTAGCCGACGTATTCCCCGAACGGGCCTTCCGGCGCCATCACGTCCCAGGGCACCTCACCTTCCAGCACCCACTCAGCCGCCGCCGGAACTTGGATGTCGCAGGTTTCGGCCTTGACGGTCTCGATGGGCGCGCCGCGCAGCCCGCCGGCCACCTGGTACTCGTCCAGGGTGATCGGGATCTTGGCCACGGCACAGTAGGAGATGGCCGGGTCGACGCCGATGGCCACGCACATGGGCATGTTCTGCCGCCGTGCCTTGTACTTGTCGAAATGCAGGCCCACGTGCTGGCTGGGGAAGATCTGGATGGCCGTTGAGGTGCGGTCGCGCAGCATCATGCGGTAGTTGCCGATGTTGTAGCTGCCGTCGTCGGGGTCGCGGGTGATGACGCAGTTGGCCGTAAGGTATGGCGCGGCGTCCTTGCCTGGCGTCCAAACGGCGATGGGCAGCTCGTTGAGGTCGATGTCTTCGCCGCGGCGGATGACCTCCTTCACCGGCCCGTCCTGCACGTCGCGCGGCGGAATGGGCTGGCTCAGGGCACGGACCCAGGTATCGTAAATCTGGTCGGGCTTGACGCCCAGGCCCTCGGCGTAGATCGGCCGCGAGCCGGCCGCCACGCCCACGACTAGCGGCGTGTCGTAGCCCTTGATGCGGTCGAACATGAGGGCATAGCGCTCGCTGTCGGGCACCGCCTGGAACACCCAGCGGGCGATGCAGCCCAGCTCCCAGTCCTTGTCGACTTCCTTGGTGACGTGCCGCAGCTTGCCCACCGCTTCAAGGTGGCGTAGATAGTCCCTGAGATCGGCGTACATTGCCACGCGATTCTAGCGATGAGGGCTGTTACCTCGCACCGACATATCTGGCATGCGACGCATCTTGTTCGGAACAGCGACACTTGTCCTGTGGCTGCTGGCCGCTTGCCAGTCGGCTCCGCCGAGCGGAGGAGGCTACTAGATGACGGCCATGTCTTCGTCCCGCACGTCGGTGATGAACATGTGGCCGGGCGCGTGCGAGATCATGAACGGCGGCTTGGAGGCCAGACAGACCGACTGAGGGGTGACGCCGCAGGCCCAGAAGACCGTCACGTCGTCGTCACCGATGGGCACGGCCGAGCCGAAGTCCGGCTTGCGGACGTCCCTGATGCCGATCTTGGCGCCGTCGCCAATGTGGACCGGTGAGCCGTGCATGGTCGGGAAGCGGCTGGTCACCTGGACGGCCTTCACGACTTTGTCCTGGGGGATGGCGCGCATGCTCACCACCATGGGGCCGTGGAACTGGCCGGCGGGCTTGGTGTCGATGCTGGTCACGAACATGGGCACGTTCTCGCCGCTGCCCGTGCGCATGTGCGGTACGTCGATGCCGGCGTTCACCAGCGAGGTGTCGAAGGTGAAGCTGCAGCCCAGCAGGAAGGCCACCAGGTCGTCGTGCCAGAGGCTGCCGATGTTGGTGACCTCGTCGGCCAGATCGCCGTTGCGCCAGACCCGGTAGCGCGGCACGTCGGTGCGCAGGTCAGCGCCGGGCGCCAGCGTCTTCGGCTCTGGATCGCCCGGCTCCGTCACCTCCAGCAGCGGGCACGGCTTGGGGTTACGCTGGCAGAACACTAGGAAGTCGAACGCCTGCTCCTTGGGCAGGATGACCATGTTGGTCTGGACGTAGCCCTCGCACAACCCGCCCGTCGGGCCATCCCACTTGCCCGCTCGGATGCGAGCGCGGACGTCGCGAGGGTGCTCAGACACGCAGAAGCACCCTCACCTAGCCTCTCCCACCGCGGTGGGAGAGGAACGATGGAGGAGGCGCTCGATGAGGTTCGGGTCCGGCTCGTGGCGCTTGGTGTAGTTGTTGACGTCAACTTCGAGGTACTGAACGCGCCGTTCGTAGCCGCCCTCCCTGTAGGGGCGGGTGGTGTCCATGATGAGCTTGGTCCGGACGCCATGGTCGGCGGCATCCAGGCAGCCAGTCCCGGCTACAAAACGATCACGATTCGGCCGGTCATTGAAGACGGCTTGACCTGGGCCAAGACGAGCTTCGACTCTATAAACGGCCGCATCGTCAGCAACTGGGAGCGCGACCCCAACATGCTGACGC
>DAIUFO010000329.1:0-4655 GCA_036844545.1 Chloroflexota bacterium | reverse complement strand
TCCATGGTGTCGGCTGGATGTCCGCCGGTAGCAGCCAAAATTTGCGGGATGAGCACGGCTCGCAGGTGCTGACCCGTTTCGGTGAATTTCCGCGCCAGATAGGCTCGCCACTCGTCATGGGAGATGGCGGGTAGGGGCACCTCGACGGCGTGCCTTAGGAGGGGGGCGTTGGGTCGGTTGAACAGTGCTCGAAGCATGCTCTCCTGTGATCCCAGGAACAGCTGCTGTACGTCCGGCTGCTGCTGAAAAGTGGCGCGGAGGATGCCGTAGATTTCGCGCCCGAGATTACTGCCGGCTTCTTGGAATTCGTCCATGAGGATGACCACGTTGCAGTGGTCGCGTTCAGCAATCTTGGGAGGCAGCTCGAGGGCTTTCTTCAGCAGGACGTCTTCGTCCTCTGTCTCGAATTCCATGCCGAATTCAATCGCCGCCACACCCCAGTGCGGCTTGACGTGGCGGACGCGTTGCGACACGGCGCGCCCGGCCCGCCGCAGGACCCGATCCCGCAGCGAGTGGGAATTCGCCAGCAACTGCTCGGTCAACTGATCGGCCAGGCCGCGGCGGCTGGTCAGCCGCATGAAGTCAATCGAGGCGGTGACGGCGCCGGCCCGGCCGAGGCGTCGCAGCGCTTCTTGGGCGATGGACGTCTTGCCAAGGCGGCGTGGCGCGGCCAGCAGCACGCTGCGTCCGGACTGGACGTTCGCTAGGATGTCCCGAAGTACGGGCTCGCGGCCAACCAGGTCGTCCGCTGACACGATGGTCGCCGGCCAGACTCGGGAATAGTCCGGCGCCTCACTATCACTCATACCGTGATACTCTATCACACTTCCTGTGATAGAGTATCACGGCTGAAGTGATTACTTGATTTCGACGGTTGCGCCGGCTTCGGTGAGCTTGGCTTTGATGGAGTCGGCTTCCTCGCGGGTGATCCCTTCCTTGACCGCCTTGGGGGTGGCGTCGACCAGGTCCTTGGCTTCTTTGAGGCCAAGCTGCGTGATCTCGCGCACGACCTTGATCACGTTGATCTTGGCAGCGCCGATCTCGGTCAGCATGGCGGTGAACTCGGTCTGCTCCTCCACGGGGGCGGCGCCGTCGCCACCGGCAGCCGCGGGAGCCGGGCCGGCCGCATAAGCCATGGGAGCGGCGGCGCTCACGCCCAGGCGCGCCTCGAGCTTCTTGACCAGCTGAGACAGCTCCAGGACGTTGAGCTGCTCGACCTGCTCGGCGATTTTGTCTAGATCTACTGCCATTTCAAATAACTCCTTTCCATGTGGGGGCTAGGCTGCTTCCAGCTCGCGCTGGCGAGCAGCGAGGACGTTCATGAGGTTGCGAGACGTGCCATTGAGCACACTCAGCAGGTTTTGGATGGGCGCGGTCAGGGTGCCGAGCATTTGGGCCTGCAGCTGTGGCTTGGCGGGCAGCGTGGCCAGGGACGTGATCTCGGCGACCGAGAGAAGGCGGTTCTCCAGCAGGCCAGCCTTGATCTCGAGCACGCGCGAGGTCCGGGCGTAGTCGTTGATGGCCTTGGCCGCTTGGACCACGTCGTCGTAACCGAAGACGATAGCCGTTGGGCCTTCGAGGATGGCCGACAGGTCGACGTCGATCTCCGCCTTCTGCGCGGCGAAGCGTGTGAGGGTGTTCTTCACGACCTGGTAGTCGACTTTGGCCGGGCGCATGCGGCCGCGCAGGTCCGCCATGTCCTTGACCGTGAGACCACGGTAATTGGTGAAGATCGCGACTTTGCTGTCGCGCAATTTTTGGGCAATCTCGTCGATTGCCCGAGCTTTTGCCTCTGTCGGCATTACACCTCCTCCGCGGGTACCGGCGTGGCCGGATTGTGCGGCGCCCCCGCTTCTTTGGAACTATTCGATTGTGACGGTCAGTTTAGCCGGCCGACGCTATCGCCATTGTTTGTGGGACGTCCAGCTTGACGCCGGGGCCCATGCTGCTGGTGAGCGTGATGTTGCGGATGTAGGTGCCCTTTGAGCCGCTGGGCTTGGCCTTGACGACGGCGTCCACCAGGGAGCCGAGATTGTCCAGCAGGCCCTTGTCCTCGAAGGATGCCTTGCCGATTGGCACCTGGATGAGCGGCGCCTTGCCGGTGCGGAACTCGATGCGCCCCGCCTTCACGTCCTTGACGCCGCGCGTCAGGTCGTCGGTCACCGTGCCGGACTTGGGGTTCGGCATGAGCCCCTTGCGACCCAGGACCCGGCCCAGCTTGGCGACCTTGCCCATCATGTCGCGCGTGGCCAAGGCCACGTCAAACTCCATCCAGCCGTCCTCGACGCGCTTGATCAGGTCGTCGCCGCCGACGAAGTCGGCGCCGGCCTGCTCTGCCTCGCGCGCTTTGTCGCCTTCGGCGAACACGGCCACGCGCACGGACTTGCCGGTGCCGGCCGGCAGATCGGCCGTCCCGCGGACCTGCTGGTCGGAGTGGCGGACGTCCAGGCCCATGCGCATGTGGACCTCGATGGTCGAGTCGAACTTCACGTTCGCCGTCTGCTTGATTAGCTCGACGGCTTCGGCCGGTGCGTAGACCTTGTCCTCGTCGACCAGCTTAGCCAGCTCCGTGTAGCGCTTGCCATGTTCCTTCACGCGGTAACCTCCACTCCCATCGAACGGGCTGTGCCGGCGATGATCTTCTGGGCCGCCTCGACGTCGAGGGCGTTCAGGTCCTTCATCTTGATCTCGGCGATCTCGCGAACCTTGCTCATCGAGATGCTGCCGACCTTGACCTTCTTAGGATCGGCCGAGCCGAGCTCCAGGCCGATGGCCTTCTTGATCAAGTCCGCCGCGGGGGGCGTCTTGAGAATGAAGCTGAACGTGCGGTCCTCGAAGATGGTGATCTCGACCGGCACGATCTGCCCGGCCTGATTCGCCGTCCGCTCGTTGTATTCCTTCACGAACTGCATGATGTTGACCGCATGCGGGCCTAGTCCGGTGCCCACTGGCGGCGCCGGCGTGGCTTTGCCTGCCGGCAGCTGCAGCTTGACGATTGTCTTGACTCTTTTAGCCATTCACCTTTTCCACCTGGTTCAGCTCGACCCGGATTGACATCGGCATGCCGAACGAGTTGACCTTCACTTTCAGCAGGTCGCCCTCGATGGCTTCGACGACACCTTCGGAGCCCTTGTAGCCTCCGCCGGTGAGCTTCACCTTGTCGCCCGGAACAAGACTCGCCATTTACAGCTTCTCCACCTGCAGGAAGTCCAGCTCGACGCGTGTCTCGCGGCCGAAGAAGGATACCAGCACCCAAACCTTGCCCTTCTCCAGGCTGATGTCGTCGACCACGCCGATGAACTCCGCGAACGGCCCGTCGACGACCTTGACGCTCTGGCCGCGCTGGTAGCTGATGCGGGCTTTGGGCGCCTCGACCTCCATTTGCTTGAGGATCTGGCGGACTTCCTGCGTGCTCAGCGGGATGGGCTTGTTGCCGGAGCCGACGAAGCTGGTCACGCCGGGCGTGTTGCGGACCACATACCACGATTCGTCGGTCAACATCATCTGCACCAGCACGTAGCCGGGGAAGACCTTCTTCTGGACCGTGCGGCGCTGGCCGTTCTTGATCTCGATCTCTTCCTCGGTCGGCACGACCACCTGGAAGATCTTGTCGATTACGTCCATCGAGGCGATGCGGTGCTCGAGGTTGGCCTTTACCTTGTTCTCGTAGCCCGAATAGGTATGGATGACGAACCATTCGGCGTCAGGATGCTGGTCGACGATATCGGGCGGGGGCTCCTCGGCCTCGTACTCGAGCTCCTCGCCGTCCTCGACGGCAGCCGCCTCTTCGATCGTGGCCTCGTCGTAGTCGGCCAGCTCGGCGTTTTCGTCGAGCGGCTGCACGTCCTCGACGACTTCAGCCGGCGGTTCTTCAACGATTGTTTGGGGTGTCGAACGTTTTGCCAAGGTTTCCTCTTAGTGCGCCACCACCAAGCTGAAGAGCTGGGCGATGGCGAAATCGAAGCCGCCGAGTATCAAACCGACGCCGGCGGATACAGCGATGACGACCAGCGTAAGGCGGGTAGCCTCCTGGCGAGTGGGCCACACCACCTTGCGCAGCTCGATGCGCGACTCCCGGATGAACTGGCCGATGGGATTCTGCCGCGCTGGGCGGTCACGCCGCTGGGCCTGCTGAGGCGAACGCGCCAGCACGTTCGCTCTGCTCGGTAATTTAATCGCCATCGTTTTCCAGCATCCAATCTCCAGCTGCTAACTACTCGTTCTAGCAGGCCCCGCCGGACTTGAACCGACAACCACCGGTTTTGGAGACCGGAGCTCTGCCAATTGAGCTAGGGGCCTTTATACGGGAGACGAGTTGTGGGAAACGAGATACGAGGCCTGCCTCGGCTCCGGCTAAGAGGATAACTTGGCCGGTTGCCAACGCCAACCTCCCGTTTCCCGTTTCTCAGCTCCCATTACTCATTTCGTCTCTTTGTGAGCCGTATGAGTCCTGCACCGGGGGCAGTACTTGTTCAGCTCCATGCGCTCCGGATCGTTGCGCTTGTTCTTATATGTGGTGTAGTTCCGCGACTTGCACTCCGGGCAAGCCAGCGTGAACGTCGTGCGGTCGCCTTTCTTTGCCATGTGCGGCTCCTCCTACTCGAAGATCGTACTGATGACGCCGGCGCCAACAGTCCGGCCGCCTTCGCGAATGG
>DAIUFO010000328.1:0-4658 GCA_036844545.1 Chloroflexota bacterium | reverse complement strand
ACCTCGGTGCGCCGGAGATCATCGTCAACAACGAGAAGCGCATGCTGCAGGAGGCCGTCGACGCGCTGTTCGACAACGGCCGCCGCGGCCGCGCGGTGACGGGCCCGGGCAACCGGCCGCTCAAGTCGCTCTCCGACATGCTCAAGGGCAAGCAGGGCCGGTTCCGCCAGAACCTGCTCGGCAAGCGCGTGGACTACTCGGGCCGCTCGGTCATCGTGGTCGGCAACGACCTCAAGCTGAACGAGTGCGGCCTGCCCAAGAAGATGGCGCTCGAGCTGTTCAAGCCGTTCGTCATGCGCAAGCTGGTGGAGCGCGGCTACGCCCACAACATCAAGAGCGCAAAGCGCATCGCCGAGCGCGTCCGGCCCGAGGTGTGGGACGTGCTCGAGGAGGTCATCCAGGACCACCCGGTGCTGCTGAACCGCGCCCCCACGCTGCACCGCCTTGGCATCCAGGCCTTCGAGGCGGTGCTGGTCGAGGGCTCGGCCATCCAAATCCACCCGCTGGTGTGCACGGCCTTCAACGCGGACTTCGACGGCGACCAGATGGCGGTGCACGTTCCGCTGTCTCACGCCGCCATCAAAGAGGCGCGCGAGCTGATGCTGGCGTCGCACAACATCCTGCTGCCGGCTGACGGCGGCCCGGTGGTGGCGCCGACGAAGGACATGGTGTTCGGCTGCTACTACGCTACGAGCATCGTGCCTGGCCTGACGGGCGAAGGCAAGGTCTTTGCCGACTTCGCCGAGGCCATCCTGGCCTACGAGCTGGGCGCGGTGGACCTGCGCGCCGAGGTCGAACTGCGGGTGTTGGAGAAGGACCTGCCGCTGAGCCACATCCAGGATGGCAACGGCCGCGCCCCGCGGATCAAGACGTCAGTCGGCCGAATCATGTTCAATGAGGCGCTGCCGCACTCGGTACGGTTCCGCCAGGACACTGTGTATCCCATCGACAAAGGCGCGCTGAAGCGCATCGTCGGGTATGTCTTCAAGGAGGACGGCGCCGACCAAACGGCCGAAGTGGTGAACCGGATCAAGAAGTTGGGCTTCGACTTCGCCACCAAGTCCGGTGCGACCCTGGCCATCTCCGACATCCACATCCCGGATGCCAAGTCGAAGATCCTGTCCGAGACCGAGCAAAAGGTGACCGAGCTCGAGGGCCACTACAACCGCGGCCTGATCACCGATGAGGAGCGCTACCAGAGTACGCTGGAGAACTGGAACCGGGCTACCGAGGAAGTCACCAAGGCGGTAGTGTCCAACCTGGAAGAGGACAGCAGTCTGTTCATGATGGCCAAGTCGGGCGCGGCCAAGGGCGAGTTCAACCAGATCCGCCAGCTGGCCGGCATGCGCGGTCTCATGGCCGACCCGCAAGGCCGCATCATCGACCTGCCCATCCGCTCCAACTTCCGCGAAGGTCTGACCGTGCTGGAGTATTTCATCTCGACGCACGGCGCCCGCAAGGGCTTGGCCGATACGGCCCTGCGCACGGCTGAGTCCGGCTACCTCACCCGGCGCCTCATCGACGTGGCGCAGGACGTCATTGTCAACGAGGCCGACTGCGCCGCCGACGAGGAGGCCACGCCGCCGGGTGTGTGGGAGCACGACACCCACGCCAAGTCCGAGGGTTTCATCAACCGCATCGGCGGCCGCATGGCGGCGCAGAAGGTGGTGGACGAGGCGACCGGCGAGGTGCTGGTCGACGTCAATGACGAGATCAGCGACGAGATGGCCAAGGACATCGTCGAGCGCAGGATCAAGCACGTCAAAGTGCGCTCGCCGCTGACGTGCATGGCCGTGCACGGCATCTGCGGCCGCTGCTACGGCCGTGACCTGGCCCGGGCCAGGATGGTCGACATGGGCGAAGCGGTGGGCATCATCGCCGCGCAGTCTATCGGCGAGCCGGGCACGCAGTTGACGATGCGGACCTTCCACACCGGCGGCGTCGCCGGCGAGGACATCACCATGGGTTTGCCGCGCGTCGAGGAGCTGTTCGAGGCGCGCGTGCCGAAGGACACCTGCGTCATCGCCGAGATCGATGGCAAGATCGAGATCATCCGGACCGAAGATCGCGGCCGCAAGGTGAAGGTCGTATCCAGCGACTCCCTGCGCGACGAGTACACGTTCCCCAAGGATCACAAGCCGCAGGTCGAGGACGGTGCTGCTCTCGAAGTCGGGCAGGTCATCGCGGCGGTGGCCGGCTGGGATGGCGACCGCGCCAATACGGCGGCCTACACCACGGCGCGCATGGCCGGCACTATCAACTTCGAGAAGGGCAAGAAGGCCGTCATCCATTTCGAGCAGACGGAAGAGCGGGAATACGCGATCGCCTCGGCCGCCCGGCTGCGGGTGGAGGATGGCCAGCAGATCAACGCCGGCGAGCAGCTGACCGAGGGCTCGATAAATCCGCAGGACATCCTGCGCATCCAGGGCCGCGAGGCGGTGCAGCGCCACCTAGTGGACGAGGTCCAGAAGGTGTACCGCTCACAGGGCGTATCGATCAACGACAAGCACATCGAGATCATCGTCCGGCAGATGCTCAAGAAGGTCAGGGTGGACAACCCGGGCGACACCGAGATGCTGCCGGGCGAGCTGGTGGACCGCTTCGCCTACGAGCAGGCCAATGCCGAGGTGCTGGCCGAGGGCGGCGAGCCCGCCACGGCCACGACGGTGCTGCTGGGCGTGACTAAGGCGTCACTCAACACCGACAGCTTCCTGGCGGCGGCCTCGTTCCAGGAGACCACCCGGGTGCTGACCGAGGCGGCCATCTCGGGCGCCAAGGACCGGCTGGTGGGCCTGAAGGAGAATGTCATCATCGGCAAGCTGATCCCGGCTGGCACCGGCCTCAAGGCCAGGGCGCTGGCAGCTCAGCTTGCGGCCCAGCTGGTGATGGAAGACGAGTCGGCAGACCTGCCGGAGCTCGGGGAAGAAGAGGACCTGCCAGAGCCCCTGGCCCTGGCCGACCTCGATCGCCCCGACCTCAGCCAAGCCACCGACTTCTCCAAGCTTGACGGGCTCAGGATGTAACCAGCCTTTTGGCCAGAAAGGGGCTCGCTCGGATTACTCCGGGCGGGCCTCTTCTGTATGCTGGCGCGGACACATGGCTCGCAGGCAGATGCAGAGGATCGATTCGGGAGGGTACAAATGTCCTGGTTCTGTCATGCTTTGAGCAGGAGAACGAATAGTGGCGGCGAAGCGTAGCTATCAGGATCGAGGAATCGTCACGGTCGACGATCCGAAGAAGATCGCTTGGATTAGCAAGATGCAGCGTCAAGCGGACCGAGATGTCGACCAAATGGAAACCGGTGAGCACGGTCGGCCTCGCGGCGGCCGGAGAATCTCCTTCTGGGCTGATGCGGCCCTTCAGGCTCGGCTCGAGGCTATTGACGCTGAATCGCCGGGGACAGTCGCAAAGGAGTTGGTCCGCTCGGCTCTCGGGCTCACCAGGTAAGCTCCACAGCATGGCCCAAATGAAGCCCGCCGTAAGCCTGGACTATGTCGTCAAGCTGGCCCGCCAGCTCTCGCCCGTCGAGAAGGTGCGCTTGATCGAGCAGGTAGCGCCGGATATTGAACGCGAGCTCGAACCGAAAGCGAAGGTTCCGCGCCGTTCCCAGTTCGGCGCGCTGAAGGATCTGGGGCCCGCTCCGTCGTTCGAGGAGATTGAGGAGGCACGGCGCGAGGCTTGGGCTAACTTTCCCCGAGAATTTCCCGGAGAGGACGAATAACCCTTCACGCTGTCGCTGACACGCATGTCTTGATTTGGTATCTGCATGGCGATCCGCGACTCAGCCTTGGGGCTCGGGCCATCATCGACGAATCGGTCGCGACTGGCGATGAGATTGGGTTTTCCTCCATCTGCCTGGCAGAGATCGTCTATTTGGAAGAGAAGGCGCGCATCATGCCGAACACACTGAAACGGTTGTTTCAAGAGCTGGACGCTCCGGATTCGGTGTTTGTGGAACTGCCGTTTGACCGAAGGGTCGCGGCGGTCATGCCGTTTGTTGAGCGCTTGCAGATCCCGGAACTGCCCGACCGGGTTATTGCCGCCACTGCCAAGTTGCACGGAGTTCCGCTGATAACCGCGGACCGACGAATTCGGAGCTCGGACGTACCGACCATCTGGTAACAAGCTCGGGGTGCGCGCAGCCTAGAAGCGCGGCCGGAAAGCCCTCGTTCCACGCCAACCATAGCGGGCGAGCAAAGATTCTCGGGCCGCAATCGCGAATGTTGGCGCAGAAACCATTTTGGGGCGCTAAGCCGCCAGAAAACTGCGTAGGCTCGACCACTGTCGCGCCAGCTGCCTACCGCGGCCAGAAAGCAAGCGTTCGGCACAATTAGCTGTGCAGGGGGTTTCCGGCCAAGCTTCTAGCGCGAGCATCCGTGCTTAAATTGCGGGCACCACTTGCAGGAGCCATGGTCGTGCTCAATATGTTGAAAACTGAAACCGCCTCCGGCGTTTCGGCCAATGGCCACTCGGCCAATGGCAGTGCGCCGACGCGCAGCAGACCGCGCTCGCGCCTCGGCCGGGTGGACCAGCTCAATGACCTGCAGAGCTTGATCGCATTGCTGGACGAGAACGGCGACCTGCACCGTGTTTCGCGGCCGGTCGATCCGCACCTCGAGCTGGCCGGGTACGCGGCTCGACTGGAGGGCGGGCCGGTG
>DAIUFO010000327.1:0-4661 GCA_036844545.1 Chloroflexota bacterium | reverse complement strand
CACACTCAGACCAGCGCGGCCTGACCCCCGGACCTACAAATCTGTCGCACACCCGCAACAGGTACTTCGCCTCATGTCGCTTGGCTTGCGAAACAGTGAGATTGCCTCACGTCTGTGCCTCTCGGTTAAGACGGTTGGCAGCTATCACGCCAAGCACATTTACGACAAGCTGGGTGTGCACTTCGCGCGCGCAGCCGTAGCGCGCGCCAGAGAGCTCGGCTGGGTGTGAGAGACGTACATGCCCGCTTCGCCGCACGTCTTTGCGCCAGCCAACTTCACCGCCTGGCGCGACACCGCCTAACGGCGCCTGCAGCACGTGGGCGGAGCCTTGGTACCAGATAGTTGGTATTAATGCGTGTGAACCGCACCCCCTAGCCAATCGCCCGCTCCTGTGGTACACCCACAGGGTGACACCCCAGAATCAGGTCACTATCGGCAAGTGTGTCTGCGGCCACAGCCGGGCCGCGCATCAGACCAAGATCTCCCGCTGCGGCTTCTGCGCTTGCCTGCACTTCCAGCTCGACGACATCGTGCAGGAGATCAAGCCGTCCGTGCCGGCACGCCGCTACCATCCGGCGCCGCGGCCTGATCCTGGGAAGCGCTGAGCTTAGCGCCGCCGGCGGAAGATGTCGAGGAAGCGGTCCTCGTACTCGTCGAACACGCCCCAGCGGTCCAGCTCTGTCTTCAGCTCGGTGGCGTCCACATCGCCGCGCCGTACCGCGCCGAACATGGAGTCGATGCGCTCGCGCGCGGCTCGCGGCAGGCCGCGGTCCTGTTCCAGCAGGCCGCGCTGCGCCATCTCGCTGGCGTGCCCCGCGGCTGAGCCGGCGGTCAAGGCGTAGATGAAGTGCGCCAGCGACACATCCCAATATTGGTCGATGCCGCGAATCACCGCCGCCAGGTGGGCGCCCTCGCTGTCCAGCCGGCCGGCGATGCGTTTGGCCACCAAGTCGGGCGCCTCCGACACGACCTCCATGTCGCCGGCCTCCTGCTCGTAGCGGTACATCAACCCGGTTGAATCGCCGCCGTAGCGCTCCGTCAGGAAGCGGGCGAAGTCCTGGCCATGCTCGAAGCCGCGGAACAGGTTCAGCAAGTAGTGCGGCGTGACGATTTGCGGCCGTTGGGCCGTCACTTTGCCGCTGCGCACCACCGACTCCTCAACGTCGCCTGAGCCAGGCAGGCCGGCGTAGCTGGGCTCGGTCACGACAAAGTACTGGACCACCGTCGTGCCGAACGTCGCCAGCAGCTGCTTGGGCGCGCGCACCACCTCGGTGCCCTCCACGATGCGCCGGATTTCGTCAGGGTTGAGTGGCACGCTTCAATGCTATCTTGCTCCCGGCCGCGGGCCGGTCAGTAGCCGAGTGTTTTCGCGTACTTAGCCGCCCGCGCCGGCCGATCTCGCAGCACGAACTCGGGGTCCGCCAGCACATATTGCTTGCCCTGCACGAGCTGCTGGGAAGGCGAGCCAGGCACGTGGATGGAGCTCTGGCCGGCATAGTCCTGCCACAGCTGCTGGCCCTCCTGGGTGATGAGGAAGCCGGCGAACAGGATCGCCGCGTTGGGGTGGGCCGAGGCGGGCAGCGGGCTGGCGGTCAGCGATTGCAGCAGCAGCGGCTGCACCTCGGCCGCGGCCACCGCCGCCGCGCGGTGCAGCGGCTGCACCTCGGCTGCGGCCACCGCCGCCGCGCGGTCCTTGGCCGCTCGCAGCCGCCGGTCGTCGACGGCGGCCAGCACGTCGATAGCGCCGTCCTCCAGCTTCTGCTCCAGCTCCGATGGCGTGCCCTTCAGCGGCTGCTGGGCTGCCAGTCCGGCGACGAACCGGCTGGCCCGCTGGTCACCCCACGAGGACGATAGGTCGGCCCATACGTCCACCGCGCTGCTCACGCCCAGCCGGCCTTTCCAGCGCGCCTCCAACAGGCCTTCCCACGACGCGGGCGCCGTACCCTGAGGCACTCGCTTGGTGTTGTACGCGGGCCGGACGATCTGCTGGGCGAAGGCCAGCGACCCGCCGTCGAACAGCACCGCTTGCGCCGGCGCCCCGAACAGCTTCGACCACTCCTGGCGCGCCAGCAACCCCCCTCGTGCCAGGTCCCCGGCCTGCTCCGCGCTGCCTATCAGGACGTCCCAGGTTGGGGTCTGGCCAGCCGCGGGCAGCGCGGAGCTGGCGGCCTGTCGCAAGCCGACGTGAATGGCGAACTCGCGGTCGAACGCTGCCTCAAAGGTCTGCCGCCACTTCTCGTTCAGACCGCCGCTCCAATTGAGCTGCAGCTCGCCTTCGAGCGTCGCCTTGTCCCCCATGGACTTCAGGGATGGTCGGTTGGCTGCGAGGCGAGCGGCGCCGGCCGCGGGGAGGAGGGCGTGCCGGGCTGCGCCAGCGTCCAGACGAGCAGCAGCGCGCCGAGAGCCACAGCACCGGCAGTGACGGCCGGCCGTACCCAGCCTTTTGTCATTCCGAGCGAAGCGAGGAATCCGCCTCCATCAGGCGGCGGGCATCCCCACGTCGATCAGCTCGACCAGGCGCTGCCGCCGGAAATCGATAGCCGCTACCTGGTTGCTGATCTGACATCCGACAAATGCGCACTCACCCAACGGGTCGAAGTCCACGTGCCCCGGCCCGGCGCCGGCCTCCAGCTTGGCAACCGTTCGCCGCTCTCGCGCGTTCACGATGGTCACGCTCGACTCGCCAGTGTTGGACACCACCAGCCACTCATCGTCCGGGCTCACACCGAATGCGTGCGGATAGATGCCGGTCGGGATGCTGCCCAGCCGCTCGCGCTTCTCGACGTCCCACACTGTCAGGTCGTCGTCCGCGAAATCGGCCACGTAGCCAATCCTGCCGTCGTGGCTCAGCACCGGCATGTGCGCCCCCACGCCCGCCGGGATGGTCCCCACCACCTCGTGGCTGCCAACGTCCACCACGCTGAGGTCGTCCGAAAGCGTGTTGGCCACAAAGGCAAAGCGGCTGTCCGCCGTGAAAGCGATGTGCCCCGGCCCCAGCCCGACCTTGACTTCGCCCGCCACGCTGCGCCGCTGGGCGTCGATGATCGTCAGCGTGTGGCTGCCTGTGTTCGGCTGGTAGGCCCAGCGGGCATCAGGGCTGACGGCCACGTCGTGCGGAGCCGAGCCGGCCGGCAGCGTCGCCAGCGGCCGCCCGTCCTTGTCCAGGGCAGTCAGCGTCTCGTCCGGCCCGCTCGGCAGGTACAGCGTCCCGTCGGATGCCACGCACGGCAGCAGCGGCCGCCGCCCGGTAGGTCCCGTGGCGACCACCGTGTCGCTTGCCGTGTCGATGACCGACACGTCGTTGGACCCCGAATTGGCCACGTACAGCCGCGAATGGTCGGGCGACAGCTCCAGGTGCTGCGGATCGCGCCCCACCGCGATATGTCGCAGCACCTTGCGACTGGCGCCGTCGAGCACCGCCACCCGGTCCTCGGTGGTGTTGACGTACACGCGCCCATCCCGATGGACCACCAACGAATGCGCCCCTGGCTGCCGCCGCGGCGTAGACCCATCCGGCCGCAGCACCAGCGCAATTGCATCGCCGGCGCGCTCCAGGCTGACCCGATAGCCGCCTTCCAGCATGCTCACGTACAGCCGCGCCGGGTTGTCGTCCACCAGCGCCCGCACCGTTGCCCTCTGCCCCCGCAGCGCCCGAAACTGCTCCAGCAGCGCCGCCATCTGCCGCTCCGCCGCCTGCCCGCGCAGGTCGAGGTTCACGTCGCTCATAGCAGGCAATACTACTAAGCCCCACGGATTCTCTTCCGTCCATGAGCCTGGCCGGGGCGTGGGCGGTTGCGGGCCGGTTTGTGGCGGATGTTTTGGCCGTGGAAGGGGCTGGCATTCGAGCACAGGGTCAGTGGCGCCGGAGCGAGATTGGGTCGATAGTGATGCCGGTCGGGGGCGGTTCCTGGGCTGGTGATCGGGCCAGATAAGGTTCAGTCTTGCGAATGAATGGCGTCGAGATTTACGGCCCGATAGTCTAATTCGCACACGGAACGACCGATAGCCTACAGTCAATGCGCGGCGCGACGTAGATCTTTCATCAGCAGGAAGAGTTGCAATTCGTCAACCGGCGACGGCTCGACGTCGAACTGCTCGTAGAACCGACGAGCGTCCTCGTCCTTGGCGTGGATGAGCAGCGCGCGGATGCCGATCTCGCCGGCAGCGCGATCGACGCGGACGAGCGCGTCCTTGAACAAAGCCGAGCCTAAGCCCTTGTCGCCGTACTCGAGATCGACCGCGAGCCGAGCCAGGATGACAACTGGAATAGGGTGGCGGGCGAGTCCCGTGCTGACTCTGGCAGGTGCAACGGCATGGTCGACCGAGCCGGAGGCCAGAGCGTAGTACCCGACTACTCGACTGCTTTCTTCAGGGCATACGACCCATGTGGTAGCGGCATGGGCAGCCTGATTCTGCAAGGCAAACCGCTGCAGCCAGACGTTCAGCTCCGGGCGGCCGCAGTCGAATTTAGACGTTTCATGAATCGAGCTGAGCCTCTCCGGAGGAGAGAAACTCAAGCCTCGAGAACGCTGGGACCGGAGAGCAGTCCACGCAGCCGTGGTTTCTCCGCAGCGGGACGATCGAGTGCCTCTGTAAACTTCTTCCAGCAGGCTGTCGCAAAATCCGGTGTGGCTGGGGTCGTAGCTCGTTTTTCACCCGGT
>DAIUFO010000326.1:0-4676 GCA_036844545.1 Chloroflexota bacterium | reverse complement strand
CCTTGGAGTACTCGGTCAGCACCTTCTTGGTGAAGTCCGGCTGGTCCTTGAAGATGTGGATGCCGTCGCGGATGCCCAGCATGAAGCCGTTCAGGGCCGGCCGCAGCTCGGGCAGCCGGCTGCGCAGCACCACGTAGCCCTGGGCCAGGTAGGGATCGTCGTAGGTGTCGGCGATCTGGTTGTAGCCCTTTGACTGGAGCTGGAAGGTGATCGGCGGTGTCGCCGATGAGGCGTCGATCTGGCCGGCCAGAAAAGCGGGCGTCGTGACTTCCGATCCGCCTGATCGCAGGAGCTGGACGTCCGTGGGCTTGAGTCCCAGCTTGCTCAGCATGAGGCTGACGAAGAAGTCGGTCGGCGTGCCGGCCTTGTCCGACCCGACGATCTTGCCTCTCAGGTCAGCCGCGGTCTTGATGTTGGGCTTGGTGAACAGCACGGCGGTGTTGCTGTTGAAGATCGAGCCAATGTAGACCTCGTCGATCTGGCCGGTCAGGTCTGCCGTGATGACGGCGTTGGCGGAGACCGCCACGACGTCCACCTCTTTGGCCAGGAGCGCCGGGGTGCTCTGTGCGGACAGGATGTAGTTGAGCTTGACGTCGACGCCGTGATGCTCGAAGGCGTGGGCGGCGTCGGCCAGCCACAGCGGCGAGAACGTGGCGCTGGAGTTGGTGCCGTAGGCGATCTTCAGAGATGGCCTGGCACCGCTGGCCTGGGCCGCGGACGACGCGGCCGGCTTGGCGCTCGCGCCTGCCGAGGCCCCAACTGAGGGCTTCGCGGCCGCGGACGCGGCCGGGCTGGATGCCGGAGCAGCCGCGCTGGAGGCGACCGGGCTTGACGCGGTCGAGCCTCCGCAGGCCGCCATTGTCAGGGCCGCAAAGGCCAGGACCGCTGCCGGTTTGAGTGAGATGAAGGTCATTCGATTCTCCGGGGCTTGAGTCGGTTGGGCATGATACTAAGCTCCCCTGGCAGCTAGGCGTAGGCCGGCCAGGGGTTGTCCTGTGGTGGTCGGGATGGCATGAGGCACTCCGGGCCTATCTCGGCGACGCTGCGGGCCCCGATGCCCGCCATGGTCACCCTCACTTCGGTGCGCAGGATGTCCAGCACCTGGACCAGGGCCTCCTCCCCACCGGCCGCCAGCGCCCAGGCGCCAAGCCGGCCAATGAGGACCGCGTTCGCGCCCAGCGCCAGGGCCTTGACGACGTCGGCGCCACGGATGTAGCCGCTATCGACGATCACCTCGGCCTTGCCCGCGGCGGCTCTGGCGATGTCCGGCAGGACCTCGACCGTCGAAGGCAAATGGTCGGTCGTGCGGCCGCCGTGATTCGAGACGTAGATCACGTCGACGCCATGGCGAATCGCCATTTCGGCATCCTCGGCCGTCAACACGCCCTTCAGGATCAGCCGCAGCTGCGTGAGATCGCGCAGGTAGGCCAGGTCGTCCCAATTGAAGGCGGCGCGGGAGTCGTCGGTGGTCGCCCCCTTCTTGATGCCGTCGTCGCTGGCCGGGTTTTCACGGGGATTGAAGGCGTTCTCGAGAATCCGATCCAGCCGGGGATAGGTGGGCGCGTCGGCGGTCAGACAGATGCCCTGATAGCCCATGTCCTCGGCCTGCCGGGCGAAGCCGCGCAGCCACTCGCGATCGCCGTCGGTGTACAGCTGCAGGTAGCGCGAGCCAAGGTCGACCCCCGCCAGGCGCTCCGGGCGCGGCGCGGAGCCCATCGACACGAAGCCAGCCGTGCCGGCCCGCGTTGCGGCTTTGAGCCAGGTCAGCCCGCCACCGGCATCGAAGTGGGCGATGCCACCAACCGGCGCCAGCATGACCGGCATCGACAGCCTATTCCCGGCGAAGGTGGTGCTGAGGTCAACGTTGGCTACTCCGCGCAGCAGGCGCGGCCGAAAGGCCAGGGAGTCGAATTCGGTGCGATTTCTGCGCACCGTCGTTTCGCTGCCGGCGCCGGCGAAGGTGCTGTCCCAGATGCGCTTGGACATCTTGGAGCGAGCCGCTTCGACGATCTGGCCGATGGTGGCGAAGGTGGTCGGCGGTGCGTCGATCATCTACAGGCCATACAGCGCTCGTGGGTTGTCGTCGAGCATCTTGCGCACGACCGTGGGGCTGATTTCGCCGCGGTTGGCGCGTTCCTGGAGCGCGCGCAGCATGTGCAGGTCGGAGGACTGATCCGAGTGGGTGTAGTCGGTGCCAACGACCAGGCTGTCCTCCAGGCCCAGCTTCAGCAGGTAGTCCAGGTCCTCGTGGGTCTGATAGGCGACGTAGAAGCGCGATCGGCGGAACACGTCCTCCTTGTTCTCCAGACCGGCCAGGCTCTTGCGCTGGTCCATGGCCGACGTGGACTGGCGCACGAGCCGCGTCCAGACGTCGTCCAGGACGTAGGGCACCCACATCGCGCCGGCCTCGATGAAGCCCACGCGCAGCTTGGGGAAGAGATCCGGCACCCCGGCAGCGAGCATCGAGCTGCAGGCCGCCGCCACAGGCATGACCTGGGGCCACATCCCGGCGAAGGGCTTGGCCACCAGATAGCTGACGGCCGGATCGCCCGAGGCGGCGTGCAGGCAAACCGCCAGGCCGGCCTCACTGGCTGCCTCGTAGGCGGGGTAGAAGTAGGGGTCGCCGGCCACGCGCCCGCCGGCTTCGATGCCCTTCTTCATGACCGCGGCGGCGCCATTGTCAGTGGCGAAGCGGATTTCGTCCAGCGTGGCGGCCATGTTCAGCAGTGGCAGCATGGCCACCCAGCGCAAACGGCCACCGCTGCCGGCGGCCTTGCTGGAGATCCAGCGGTTATAGGAGCGGCATAGCGCGGCGTCGGTATCGGGCCGCGAGGTCAGCCCGGTGAGGAAGGCTGTGGGGTACATGATGTGCACGTCCACACCCATCTCATCCATGTGCCGCAGGCGGGCGTTGACGTCCAGCAGCTCGCGCGTTTCGAGGGTCGTGCCGGTTCGCCGATCGTCGCGAATGCGGCGCTCGCGCAAGACGTTATCGAAGAAGTGCCACCAGCGAGTCGTGCCGCCAGTCTGGCCTTCGCCCACATAGACCGTCGTCGGGGCAAAGCTACTCTCCGAGTCCGCCATGAAGGACCACGTCTCTTCGTTCTCGTCGACGTGAGTGTCGGCGTCGATTACGGGCATTGGGTCTCCTTGTGAACCAGAATGCGAGGGGTTCTGCTGCCGCGTCGGCCGGCTACTTGAACTGGTTGGCGAAGCCGCTCTTGGTGAGCTCGTCTGTGATCGACGTATCGACGACGGTCTTGGGATCCAGCTTGGCTGAATCGGGATCCGTGGCCTTGACCACCTCCATGACGTTTTGGACGCCCTCCGCGCTGACGGCCAGAACCGGCGGGGCGATGCCGCCGTAGAACGTGACGGCCCGATCGGCCGCTTCACGATCGTCGAGCTTGGCGTACTTCATGAAGGACTTGATGGCGAAGTCCTTGTCCTTCTTCTCCAGGGCGACGGCTTCGGACAGGGCCTGCATGAACTTGGTCACGACCGGCCGGTTGGCGTCCAGGTACTGCTTCGTGGTGAAGATCGACGCCTGCACGTAGGGCAGGTCCAGGTCGAGCACGTCGTATATGGGGTGAATTTTCGGATCGGCGCGCTTGGCCAGCACGTCGTCCGGCGGGTAGGCCATGAAACCCTTGGCCGTGCCAGCCACCAGGGCGGCGATCTGGGCCGGCGTCTGCTGCACCGAACGGATCTGCACGTCTTTGCCCAGCTCCAGGTTCGACTTTGCCATGATGCGCCGCATGGCGAACTCGGCCACGTTCCCGAAGCCGTTCACCACCACGGTTTGGCCCTTCAGGTCTTCGACCTTGTTGATGTCGCCGCTGACCATCAGGAAACCCAGGGCCTTGGGAATCATGGCCCCGATGATGTTGAACGACGAACCCTTGGCGTCGGCCGAGATGATGGTCTCCGCACTGGTGCCGGCGATATCCATCTCCTTGTTGAGCATGGCCGGCACCATCAGTGTGGACTGCAGGATTTCGACGTCGACGTCGAGACCGTACCTGGGGAAGATATTGGCGTCACGGGCGACCATGAAGGGCACCCATGCGCCTGTCTGCACGGGATAGCGGAAGCGCAGCTTGGTCAGGTTGCCGCTGGCTGGCTTGGCCGCCGCGCTGCCTTCGGGTTTGGCGGCTGAACTGGCGGGCGCCGCGGCGCTGGCCGGCGCCGCCGGCTTGGACGTGGCGGCCGCTGGGGCCGACGACGAGCCGCCCGCCGGGGCGGCCGAGGATGGAGCGGCGGCGGTGCCTCCGCAGGCGGACAGTAGCGCGCCCAACCCCAACAGGAGGTGGCTGAGCCGCGGTGCCTTAATCATCATGCTCCTATTACCGCACACCGCTTGCTACGAGTTCCGTGAGCCATCACGCCTCGAACCAGCGGCGCTTGAGTGTGGCCTTGGGGCTGTTGGGGCCGCTGCCGCCGCCTTCGACGTAGACAACCTGGCCGGGATGGTTGAGCGGCTTGCCGGCGAGCCGATCGCGCAGCCAGTCGCACATGGCGCCGTGCAGCGGCGCCGCCCAGGTGGCGCCGCTCTCGCCGCCGCCGATAGCGGGCATGTGGTGCTGGTCGGCGAAGACCCACAGCTCGGCCGGCGCTTCCACCTGGTCGAACAGCCGCAGCACCTCCTCGAGCGGGCTGCGCGGGTCGTATTCCCC
>DAIUFO010000325.1:0-4676 GCA_036844545.1 Chloroflexota bacterium | reverse complement strand
GGCTTCACCCGCGGCGCCAAGCCCAATCCGCTTGCGCCCTATGCCCTGGCCTGGGAGCAGGCCCGCGCGCTGCGGGGCCGCTTTGACCTGGCCATCAACCTGCGCTTCGACTTCTGGTGGGGCGCCATGGCCGCCTGCTGGGCGGGCATCCCGGTGGCCGGCTACGACGTTCCGGAATGCCGGCCTTTCCTGGCCAAGGCAGTTGGTTACCAGCCAGGCTTACACGAAACCGACCAGAACCTGCGCCTGGTCGAAGCGGTCGCGGGCCGGCCCGCTGGGCCTCTCGAGCTGCCACGGCTGTGGCCGGAAGCCGAGCTCCCGCCGGAGCTGCCAACTGGCGCCATCGCCATCCACACCGGAGCCGGAGCCGAGGTCAAGCGATGGGAAGAGGCACGCTGGGCGGCCGTGGCCGACGAGTTGGCGGCCGAAGCGCCGATCGCCCTTACCGCCGGCAGCGACGCGGAGTTGGCGATGGCCGAGCGCATCCGTAGTCGAATGTCGCGGCCGGCGCTGGTGGTGAGCGGCCTCAGCCTGGCCCAGCTGGCCGCGTTCTATCGTCGCTGCCGGCTGGTTCTCGGCCCGGACAACGGCCCGATCCACGTCGCGCGATCGGTCGGGACGCCCACGGTGACGCTGTTCGGGCCAAGCGACCCCCAGCTCTTCGGGCCCCGCAAGGCCGGCCGCAACGAGGTGCTGAGGCTGCCGTGGCGCTGCGTTCCGTGCGGCCGGCTGGACTATAATCCGGGCGAGCTTGCCTACCATCTTTGCGTCAAGCTGATCGAGCCCGAACAGGTGCTCGCGGCGGCACGCCGGGTGCTGGCGGCTGAAGTGTCGAGGCCGTCTTGATGGGCGGCCTCGTGCGCCCTGGAAATTTTGCCGACGTGAGCCGCCCGATCCGCCTCCGCAGCCTGGCCAGGAGAGCGCTGCGTCGGATGCTGTTGTCGCTCCTGTTCGTCACCTTCACGTTGCTGGGGCTGATCAGCTCCGCCGGCCGGCTGTTTCGCCGCCCTGGTCCGCTCGATCCGGAGCGCGTCCGGCAGATATTGGTCATCCGCCTCGACCTACTGGGCGACATGGTGCTGTCGCTGCCGGCGGTACACGCGCTCAAGCGCGCCTACCCGAACGCGCAGGTGACGGTCCTGGCGCTGCCCTACGCTGCCGCCCTGCTGGAGCTGGCGCCCGTGGTGGACAGCGTCCTCACCTACGACGTGAACCGCATCCGCCGGCCGGCGGATGTGCTGAGCCCTCGGAGCTATCGCGAGCTCCTTGCCGTGGTACGCCGGCTGCGCCAGGCGAACTTCGACTTGTGCCTGTCGCTGCACGGCAGGTTCGCCTGCGTAATGGCCTGGTTGAGCCGCTGTCCGCGGCGCTACGGTTACCGCGCCGAGGCCTACCCTTTCATGCTGACCCACACCCTGCCGGGCGGACGCTACGACGCTCGCCAGCACGAAGTGCTCTACAACCTGAGGCTGGCCGAGCTCGCCGGCGCCCCGGCCGACTGGACGCAGCGTCTCGGCGGCAGCCAGGCGCCCAAGCTGACGGTCCCACTCACCGAACAGCGGCGCATGCGCCACCTGCTGGCGGAGTGGGAGATCCGGGCCGACAGCCTGCTGGTGGTCATCCATCCGGGCGCCTCCAATGGCTCTGCCAAACGCTGGCTGCCGGAGTATTGGGGGCGCGTGGCCAGCCGGTTGCACGACGAGCTCGGCGCGGGGGTAGTCATCAGTGGGACGCCGGCCGAGGCAGCGATTGTCCAGGCAGTGGTCCGCGGATGCAACTTCAAGCCCGTTATCCTGGCCGGCCAGACGACGATCCCGCAACTTGGCGCGCTGCTGAAACGGGCCGACCTGCTGCTGTCGTCCGACAGCGGGCCGGCGCACATGGCCGCCGCGCTGGGAACGCCGCAGATCACAATCTTCGGGCCGACAGACCCCGCGGTCTACGCGCCCATCAATCCCAAGGCGGTGGTGCTACGGCGGGACTTGCCGTGCAGTCCCTGTTACGACGCGCGGGCCACCGCCGAATGCCGCTTCGGCCACGTGAACTGCATGCGCCAACTGGAGCCGGACGAGGTGTACCAAGCTTGCACGCGGCTGCTGCAGAAGCGGCTTCAACAGGTCCAGCCGTAGGTCCTACGCGGACGGCGAATGGCGGGTGAGACGATACCACGTTCCGGCTGCGCCCCCAGGCTGCTTGTCGTCAAGCTGGCCGACCTGGGCGATGCTCTCACGGCCACGCCGGCACTGCGGGCGCTGCGCCGAACGTGGCCTTCGGCCACCATCGACGTGCTCACCACGCCCGCCGGCGGCGCCGCCCTCGACGGCCTGGACAGCGTGGACCGCCTGTGGGTGGCGGACAAGCACCAGTTCGACGCGCCCGCCGGCGTGCTCGCGCCATCTGCGCTGGCGTCACTGGCGCCGCTGCTGTGGCGGCTCCGCCGCGAACACTACGACCAGTTGCTGCTCCTGCACCATTTGACGACGCTGTTCGGGACGCTCAAGTACGCCCTCCTGTCTCGGACCGTGCGCGCCCGTCGCACCGTCGGGCTGGACAACGGCCGGGGCTGGTTCCTGGACACGCGCGTGTCCGACTCCGGCTTTGGCGACCTGCACGAAGTGGACTACGGCCTGGCCGTCGCCTCGGCAGCCGGAGCGGAGCGGCTCGCGGCGCCAAGGCTGGAGATTGCCATCGACGAGGCCAGCCAGCAGCGAGCAGACGAATTGGTGGCGTCGACTCTCTCGTCGCGGCCGGAGAGGGCTAGAGTGAGGGACCAAACATCCCCTCGCCCGCCGCTTTCGCCGTCCGCGCAGGACCGGGAGAGGGCTAGGGTGAGGGAAGCCAATTGGATCGCCCTGCATGCCGGCGGCGGGACCTACAGCCTGGCTCGGCGCTGGCCGGCGGAGTGTTTCGCCGAGGTCGGGCGGCGGCTGGCGCAAAGCACTGGAGCGCGGCTGGTGCTGGTAGGCACCGAAACCGACCGCGAGCCGCACGAAGCGCTTGCCCGCCCGCTCGGCTCTCTGGCCCTGAACCTGACCGGCCAAACCAGCATCAAGGAAACGGCCGCCGTGCTTCGCCGCTGCCGGTTACTGGTGTCCAACGACAGCGGCGCCGTCCACTTGGCTGTCGCGGCCGGCACGCCGGTGGTCGCCATCTTCGGTCCAAGCAACGACCACGCCTGGGGTCCCTATCCCGCGGCCGAGCACCGTGTGGTCCGCGCCAGTCTGCCCTGCAGCCCGTGCTTCTACAGCGGCAAGCGGCTGGGCACGCCAGAGGGCTGCGCCACGCGAGACTGCTTGCAGCTGGTCACCCCCGACATGGTCCTGGCCGCGGCCGAAGAGCTCCTGGCCCCCACGCCGGCATGAGCAGCCTTCAGGTCCTGGGCGTCCGCGTCGACGACGTCACCGTGGACGAGGCGGTCGAGACTATCGCCCGGTTCGTAGAGGAGCGTACGCCCCGCCAGATCGCGACCATCAACCCCGAATTCGTGATGGCTGCGCGCCGGCAGCCCGAATTCAAGTCCGTCCTCAACGCCGCTGACCTGTGCGTGCCCGATGGCGTTGGCCTGACGTGGGGATCGTGGCTGCTGCGGCGCCCGTTGCGCGGCCGCGTGCCGGGAGTGGACCTCGTCTGGCGCCTCGCCGGTCTCGCTGCTGACCGCGACTGGAGCATGTTCCTGCTCGGCGGCTTCGAGGGCGTGGGCCCGCGCACCGGGGAACGCCTTCGTGAGCGCCACCCAAGCCTGCGCATTGCCGGCACCTACGAAGGCCATCCTGCCGACCCGCTGACCACCGAGCGCGTGCGCGCCGCCCAGCCTGACCTGCTCCTGGTGGCCTACGGCGCGCCCGCCCAAGACCTCTGGATTGCAGGCCACAAAGAGGAGCTTGGCGTTCCCGTGGCCATCGGCGTCGGCGGCAGCTTCGATTTCATCGCCGGCCGCGCCAAGCGGGCGCCGGACTGGTTGCGGCGGCTCGGTTTGGAGTGGCTGCACCGGCTGGTCCACGAGCCCTGGCGCTGGCGGCGCATGCTGGCCCTGCCCAAGTTCGCCATACTGGTGCTGCGCCAAAGATGGACCAGCTAAGCGCGACCGAGCCCGACACCATCTACTGCGCCCGCCACGCGAGCGTCGAGACAGTGCTGCGCTGCGGCCGCTGCGAAACACCCATCTGTCCGCGCTGCTCCGTCTCGACACCAGTCGGCATGCGCTGCCGCGACTGCGCGCAAGTCCGCCGCCCCCCGATGTACGAGCTCAGCGGCCGCTACCTGTGGCGGGCTCTCGCCGCCGCGCTGGGGCTGGTGATCGCTGGCGGCTTCGCGTTCAACCTCGTGCTCGGCATCGCCGGCCGCTCGATCCTGCTGGCAGCGATCCTGTACCTGCTGGCCGGCACCGGCATCGCCGAGGCCCTAAGCGCCGTCGCCAACCGCAAACGCGGCCCCCGCCTACAAGCGTTGGCGGCCGTCACCACGGTCCTGGTCACCCAATCCGGCCCTCTGCTGGCGCTCGTGCTGGCTCACCGGATCGCCCTCAACCCGCTGACGTTGCTCCTCACCGCGGTAGCCGCCGCCATCGCCTGGACCCGCCTCCGCTAGCGGTTACGCCCGCCCGGCGCAGTATCTTTACGGAGTACGCCCCAGTAGCTCAGCGGATTAGAGCACCGGTCTTCGGAACCGGGTGTCGG
>DAIUFO010000324.1:0-4746 GCA_036844545.1 Chloroflexota bacterium | reverse complement strand
GGCATCGGCCACGAGGGCATGGTCTACAAGTACCTCACCCGCGACATGGCCCTGCCCGGCATCATGGACGTGCACATCACCGAGAGCTCCTCGTCCCACGGCCACTTGTGGGTGCGAGGCAAATGGCGCAGCCGCGAGCATGCCCAGAATGCTCTCACCGCCGCGCTCACCCACTCGCCGCGCCTGGGCAAGATCACCGCCGTCTTCGATGACGACATCGACGTGCGCGACCCCTTCCAGGTCGATTGGGCGCTGGCCTTCCGTGCCCAGCCCGATCGCGACTTCTATTTCTATCCCAAGCTGGCGGAGATGCACTGGGACCCGTCCACAGCCTCCGACGCGAGCCGCGAAGGCTACGGCGCCGGCTACCAGAAGATCGGCGGCAAGCTGGCCATCGACGCCACCAAGAAATGGGAGTACACACCCGTGTCCCTCCCGCCCGAGGACATGCAGCGCCAGGTGCGCGACCAGTGGTCCAAGTACGGCCTGCCGCCGCTGCGCGACAAGCCCGACGTCTACTAACATCCCCTAATATCTAATATCTCCTCGCCCGTCGATCTAATATCCCCTCGCCCGTCGCAACGGGAGAGGGCTAGGGTGAGGGAAGCCCGGCGCTGGCCGCGCCACCAACTCAGCGGAACGACGGCAACAATAAAGGAGGAAACGAACATGGATGCCCATTTCGGCTATATGGCCATCGTCAGCGACCAGCCCAAGGCGCTGGCCGAGTTCTACGCCAAGTTCTTCCACATGTGGGAGCTGGGCCGCTCCGACGCCGGCGACATCTCGATTACCGACGGCTTCCTGAACCTCAGCATTCTCAAGCAGCGGCCGGGTGTCGAAGGCGCCGGCGGCCGGCCTGGGCTCAGCCACTTCGGCCTGTCCGTCGGCGACATCCACGAAGTCGAGGCCAACATCGAGGACCTCATGCCCAACGCCGACATCCAGCCTGAGAAGGGCGACCTGCACCATGGCGAGTACCGCGTCGTTGGCCCCAACGGCCTGCCGGTCAGCCTATCGACCAAGAACTTCGGCGTGTCGGGCACGCCGCGCCGCCTGCCGCGCATCCGCCACATGGCCACCTCCTTCCCCCACCTGAACGACGACCAGGCCGAGTTCCTGACCAAGGTCTTCGGCTTCCGCGAAGTCAGCACCAGCATGGAGCGCCGCCGCGCCAACCGGCCCAGCCGCTTCATCGGCGACGGCAACGTCTGCCTGGCCCTGCTTTCGTCCGAAGGCATCGGCAACAGCGGCGCCGAGCACGAGCAGTACCGCGACGCTGAGGAGAAGGCCATCAACAGCAAGACCGGCCTGCAGCACTTCGGCTTTGTCGTCGACGACATCCCGGCCCTCATGAGCAGCCTGCCGCCGGAGCTTGCCCGCTGGACCAACGAGCGCCCCCGCCAGCGTGACATGGCCGAGTTCCGCGTCTTCGACCCCGACCTCAACGCCATCGACCTCTCGCAGCACATGGGCTTCGAAGTCGATTTCGACCAATGGGAAAACGCCCAAGGCGGCAGCCTCAGAACCACAGAGCGCGGCCGAATTCCCTCGCCCGCCGCTTTCGCCGTCCGCGTAGGACCGGGAGAGGGTTAGGGTGAGGGTCATGGGTCCCCTCGCCCGCCGCGGCGGGAGAGGGCTGAGGGACTCCCAACGCCCGGGGGGAAGCTAGATGAGGCGCAGCACCGACCGCATCCTCGTCTCATGAAGTTCGCCCACTTCTCCCACGTCTGGAACAAGCCGGGCATGACCGCCGCGGACCGCTATCGCGAGCTGTGGGGCGAACTCGAGCTGTGCGACGAGCTGGGCTTCGACTACGCCTTCGCCGTCGAGCATCACTTCCGCCCGCACGAAAGCTGGATGCCCAGCCCGGCCGCCTACTGCGCCGCCGCCGCCGCCCACACCAAGCATCTGCGCATCGGCCCCATGGGCTACCTGGTGCCCGTCTACGATCCGCTGCGCATCGTTGAAGAGGCCGCCGTGCTCGACAACATCCTCGATGGCCGCCTCGAGCTGGGCCTCGTATCAGGCATCCTGCCCGAGTACTTCCCGCCCTACAACGCCGACTACGATAACCGCGCCGCCCTCACCAACGAGGCGCTGGCCATCATCAAGACCGCCTTCGCCTCGGATGAGCCTTTCAGCTTCGAGGGCCAGTTCCACCAGTACCACGACGTCCAGCTCAACGTCCGGCCGCTGCAGAAGCCCCATCCGCCGTTCTGGCTCGAGTCCCGCACGCCGTCGACCCTCGAGATGCTCGCTCGCGAAGGCGCCCACACCGGCTACACCTTCTTCTCCTACCGCCCCGAAGTCGTCCCCGCCTATCGCGGCTACCTCGATCACTGGGCCAAGGCCGGCCACACCTTCCAGCCCAACATCAGCTACTGGGCCCTGGTCTACGTCGACGAGACCGACGAGCTGGCCAGGGAGCGCGTCCGTCCTCATGTGCGTCACACCTTCACCAAGGTCTTCTTCGCCAGCGAGGCCGACGTCCAGCGTGCCGCCGAGCGTCGCGCAGCGCGCGGCGAGCACGTAGGCGCCGAGACCACTCGGCATTTGGCCGACTCCGACTACCTCATCGACCACAACCTCCTCTTCGCCGGCTCGCCCGCCACCGTCGCACGCAACATCCGCCAGGCGGCGGAAGAGGGCCTGTTCAACACCCTCCTCTGCGAGCTGAACTTCGGCGCCCTGCCCGCCGCGGACCTCCACCGCTCCATCAAGCTCTTCGGCACCGAAGTCCTCCCCGCCCTGCGAGACTGCAGCCCCTACTAACCCCTTTTGTCATCCTGAGCCCTTCCCCTTTGTCATCCTGAGCGCAGCGAAGGACCCGTCGCTTCGCCCGCCGCTCAGCATGACAAAAGGCATAAACTGTCGCCATCATGCCGCTCGATCCGCGGATCAAAGCCCTCCTCGACCTCCAGGCTGGCGCTCCCAAGCCCTACCAGCAAACCGTCGCCGAAGCCCGCGCATCCCCGGCCCCGAGATGGCGAGCGAAGCAGACCGCCGCATCCCCGGCCCAGGCGGTGACATCCCCATCCGCGTCTACCGCCCACACCAAGAAACTGGTGCAGTCCTCGTCTATTTCCACGGCGGCGGCTGGGTGCTGGGCAACCTCGACACCCACAATGGCCCCTGCCGCGCACTTGCCCAGGGTGCTGGCTGCGTAGTCGTCGCCGTGGACTACCGCATGGCTCCCGAGCACCGCTTCCCGGCTGCCGCTGAGGACGCCTACGCCGCCGTCACGTGGGTCTCGGACAATGCCGAGGCGCTGCATGTGGATGCGAGCAAGCTCGCCGTTGGCGGTGAGAGCGCCGGCGGCAACCTCGCCGCGGTCGTCTGCCTGATGGCTCGCGACCGCGGCGGACCGGCGATCGTGCAGCAGTGGCTCGCCTACCCGGTCACCGACCATTCCTTCGATCGGCCGTCGTATCAGGAGAACGCCACCGGCCTCGGCCTCGAGCGCCCCACCATGGAGTGGTTCTGGGACCATTACCTGGGCCCGGATGGCGACGGTTCCAACGCTTACGCGTCGCCGCTGAGGGCCAAGACCTTGGCGGGCCTTCCGCCGGCCATCGTCATTACCTGCGAGTACGATGTGCTGCGCGACGAGGGCAATGCCTACGCCGAGCGCTTGAGCCGCGAAGGCGTGCCCGTCGAGCTGCGCTGCGTGCCCGGCGTGAACCACGGCTTCCTCAGCTCGCCGGTGGAGGCTGGCGCCCGCGCCTTCGATGAAATCGGCACATTGCTGCGCGCGCGCGCTTTGAGTAGAATGCCGCCTACGAGCCCATCCAAGGAGACGTCAACATGATCGCTGCCCGTCGAGGCCTGTATCGTGAAGTCCTCGTCTTTTCCGGCGACGAGCCCACCTACCAGGACCTCAGCAACCACCATCGCGGCCAGGACCATCGCAAGGGCCACAAGCGGCAGATGTTCGCCGTCCACGATCCCGAGGCTGGCATCAGCTATCGGGCGGGCTATTCGACCACCCCGCCCGGCCCCGCCGCCATCCGCCACCATCACAACTTCGAGCAGGTGCGCTTCATCATCGATGGCGAGTGGATGTACGGTAAAGGCCGCTACGGCTCCGGCTGGCTGGGCTTCTTCGGCGAGAGCGTTTTCTACGGCCCGCAACAGTGCCTGAAGGACAGCGCCCAGATCGTCATCCAGTACCCCGGCCCCAGCGGCGCCAAGTTCATCAGCCGCGCCGAAGAGCGCGAGGCCCAACAGGCCATGGTGGACTCGGGCGTGAAGTTTGAGAGCAGCCTGGCGCACTTCCAGGATGGCCGCCGGCAGGACGGCTCCGAGGCGCTGTGGGAATACTGGGCCGGAAACAAGCTCCGCTACATGAAGCCCCGCTGGCACGATGACGTGTGGGTCGACACCAACGCCTTCGACTGGAAACCCTCAGACACGCCCGGCGTGTCCATCAAGCGCCTGGGCTACTTCGACGACCATGGCCCGGCCGCCGCCCTCATCCGCCTCGCCCCAGGAGCCTCCACGCCCCCCGGCGTGAGCAGCTCCGTCATGATGCGCTTCATCTACGAAGGCGACGCCGAGTACGCCGGCAAGCATTGCCCCGCTGTCAGCAGCCTCTACTACCCCCCCGGCGCGCCCTACGAGTCCATCCACAGCGCCACCGGCGCCACCATCCTGTCGGTCGAGCTCCAAATGGCCGGCAGCGAGCTGCCACTGCCCTACAGGATCTGAGTGAACCCTCGCCCGCCACAGCGGGAGAGGGCAGGG
>DAIUFO010000323.1:0-4786 GCA_036844545.1 Chloroflexota bacterium | reverse complement strand
CCAGCGAGCACTTCGGCCGCGGCCAAGCCGGCGGCTGGCGTTCTGAAGATTGCCTATCCCAGCGGGACCGCCGTGCCGGTGACGCTGTACATCGCCAAGGCGCAAGGCTTCTGGGGCAAGGCCGGCGTCAACGTTGACCTGATCGGAGCAAAAGCCGCGGCTGTCGTGCCCAGCCTGATAAGCGGGGACGTCCAGTTTGGCTGCGTTGGTTCGGCCGAGTTGGTCAACAGCGACCTGGGCGGGGCCTCGCTGGTGATGCTGGCTACCTTCTCCAACGTTCCGGCGTTCTCCCTGTACGCCGACAAGAGCATCAAGACCATCGCCGACCTAACGGGCAAGGGCATTGGCGTGACGTCGGCCGGCAGCGCCACCGACCTAACTGCCCAGCTCTTTCTCAAGAAGTACAACCTCACCGACAAAGTGAAGATCGTGCCAACGGGCGGCGACGTGACGGGCGTCCTGGCTGCCATGGTGAGCAGCCAGTTGGCTGCCGGTATCCTCTCACCACCATCTACCGGCACCGCCGCGAAGCAAGGTTATGTCGAGCTGGTGAATGGACCCAAGGCCGGAGTGCCCATGATCCACGATGGCATCATCGCCACACGGCAGTACCTTGGCGCCAACCAGGATACGGTCAAGAAGCTGCTCAAGGGCTATGCCGAGGCCTGGACCTTTGCCGCCGACCCGGCCAACAAAGCCGCGGTATTGAAGGACATTGGTGAGTTCATCAAAGCCGATACCGAGCTGGCCCAGGTGAGCTACGACTACCAGCTGCCGATCTGGCAGGGCCTGAAGGTGCCGACGGTCGATGCGGCCGGCGTGCAGAACACGCTCGACCAATCCAAGCAGCCCAACGCCAAATCGGCCAAGCCCGAAGACTTCTTCGACAACAGTCTGATCCAGTCCGTGGCGAGCTGACCTAAGGAGCCCCAGCGCATGCCGAAGCCGCCCTATGCCGTCGTTGATGCCGACGGCCACGTCCACGAGCGGGACGCGGACATTCGCGAACACTTGCCCGAGCCGTACGCCAGCATGGAATGGGTCAAGACCCATTCGTTCTTCCCCTCGCTGGACGGCTGGCCACGAGCGATCACCTCACCCGGACGCCGCGACGACCCGGACGCGGGCATCTGGCTGCGCTTCCTGGACGAATGCGGCCTGGAGCGGACGTACCTGTATCCCACGGCCGGCCTGGCGCACGGGCTGATCCAGGACCGCAAATGGGCGGTGGCCATCGCCCAGGGCTACAACAATTGGCTGCACGCGCGGTTCATGCAGCACGACCCGCGACTGATCGGCGTGGCGCTGCTGCCAGTGCAGAACGTGGAGGCGGCGGTGCAGGAGCTGCGGCGCTGCGTGACAGAGCTGCACATGCCGGCCGCCCTGCTGCCGGCGGCGACGGTGCTGGGCAAGGCCTACGGCCACGCGGACTTCCACCCCATCTACGCCGAAGCCGAGCGGCTGAATTGCCCCATCGCCATCCACGGCGCGCCCTCGAAGGGTTGGGGCTTCGACTTCTTCGACACCTTCATCAAGGTCCACACGCTGGAGCACCCGGCGGCCATTTTCACCCAGCTCACGGACATGATGTTCAGCGGGGTGTTCGAGCTGTTCCCGCGGCTGCGGTTCGCGTTTCTGGAATGCGGCAGCGGCTGGGCGCCGTGGCTGATGGACCGCCTCGACGAGGAGTACGAGCGCCGCGGCCAGCGCGACGCGCCCCTCCTCAAGCGCATGCCCAGCGAGTACCTGCGCGGCGGCAACATCTTCGTTTCCTGCGAGGTCGAGGAGCGCGCCCTGCCCTACGCTCTCGAATCGATGGGTGAGGACCACATCTTCTTCGCCTCCGACTACCCCCACGAGCGCACCCACCAGCAGTACCTGCACGACATCCCAGAGTTCCTGGAGCGCTCCGACCTAAGCGACGCCGCGAAACGCAAGATCCTGCGGGAGAATGCGCTGCGATTTTATGGGGTGTGAGGCCCCGTCCTCAGGCCCTATTTCGTCTCGTCAGCATCAACCCGCCGTCTGAGTACGACTTTCTCTCGAACCAGGCCAAAGATCGGCCGCCTCGTGGGCCAGAGATTCGACGCCCAGACCTTCACAGCAGCGTCTCAATGTTCGCCACTCTTGAAGCCGCCGCGGCGCAAGCGCAACGCCCAGGCTACGTTGCCCATCTGGAGATTCCCACACACGATGACATCCGAGTGGAGAAGACGCTTGGCCCCCATCATTACAGCGTGTGGGGCGATCCGAAGCTGCTGCTGACTTTCGTCCGCGCACTTCATCCGCTACATTTGCCGCATGGCTGATGCCGAGCCTTACTGGCTGATGGACGTCGACAGCAACAACATGATCGGCGCCTATGAGACCGAGGACGAAGCGCTCCGCGTCGTGCTCGACACAATCGAACTCTATGGCGAGCAGTCTGATGCCGTGTTGACCCTTGGCCTGACTCACGCCGGCAGCTTCATTGGCGAGGGGGCAGCTCTGGCCTCCCTCGCAATGAAGCGCTTTCCCGAACCGCACCGCCGATCGGCGTAGTTTTCCTCCGATAATTCCCCGACCACGGTGTCAGCGCAATGACGCAGCAGCGCCAATACGACGCAATTTCTCTCAAACCAGCTCGTACTCCAGCAGCTCGAGGGGTGCTTGAGCGAAGGCTTTGCGGAAGGCGGACTCGTCGGGGTAGTGGCCGGCGACGCGTTTGGCGGCGATCTGGACCTTAAGCGGGCGCTGGTCGAAGGGGTAGGGGTCGAAGGCGACTTTGCGGGGTCCGGCTGGCGCCATGGACATGCGGGTCTTGCCGCCGGCGTAGGTGGTGGGGACGGGGTCGATGTAGTCCTCGCCGGGCTCCTGGCAGCCGAAATAGAGGCCGAGGAGGTCCCAGACCTGGAGGAGGTGGTAGTTGGTCCCGAGCTGGTCGGGGTCGGAGGCTTGCCGCTGCTGCTTCTGGCTAGCTTCGTTGCGGGCGGCCATGTCCTCGACGCCGGGCGCCAGGCTGCCCCGGGCCATGCCGCCGGGGTGCTCGATGGTGTTGTAGCGCTGGCGCCACAGGCCGGTGCGGTGCATGCTCACCAGCAGACCTGAGTAGGGGTCGATGCCGGTGAGCCAGTCGATGCACTGCTGGTAAGCGTCGAGCTGGCGCTGAGTTGTCGGCACTTTGCGGAACTCGCAAGGGATGCCGTTCTCCTGGTCGAACGGCAGGTCCGGCTCCCAGTTCAGGTAGCCATAATCGTGGAACGTGGCAGCGCGGACCACCGACTCGTACGGCTGGAGCGGGGCGAAGTCGGCGTTGCCCCAGTGGGCAGCGAGCTGGCCAACGAACTGGGAATGGTCGGTTTGGCGGATGAGGGTCAGGCCACCAGCGGCATCTTTCCGAACGATCATGCGCGCAGCATACTATGCTGCTGACATGAGCACGACGACGGCCGAAGCCTTGAGCGCATTCAGCCTGCAGCAGTGGATCGAGGACAACAAGTCAGCCTTCAGCGGGCCGGTGGCCAACAAGGAGGTCTTCCCACAGTCGGAGTTCATCTTCCAGATCATCCGCGGACCGAATGCGCGCAACGACTTCCACATCGATCCGGGCGACGAGATCTTCTACCAGCTCCAGGGAACCATCCGCGTGGACGTGGTCGAGGATGGGCGGCGCAAGCAAAATATTGTCCATCAAGGGGACGTACTCCTGGTGCCGGCCGGCGTGCCGCACTCGCCGCTGCGGCCGGCCGGCAGCTGGGGCCTGGTGGTGGAACGCAAGCGCCGGCCCGACGAGCTGGACGGCATCCTGTGGTTCTGCGACCGGTGCAACGGCAAGCTGTACGAGCGCTATTTCTCGATGCAGAACGTCGAGACCGAGCTTCGCGCGGCCATCGACGACTTCTATTTGAGCGAAGCACAGCGAACCTGCAAGAGCTGCGGGGCGGTGCTGACGGCGCCGGGGGAGTTCGCGCTATAGGGCAAAGGGCAAAGGGCACAGGGCGTAGGGAACCCTATACTGGCGCCCATGTCGATAACACTTGGGATTACCAGCCCCGTCAGCGGGTTTGAGGGGTCGACGGAGGCGGACTGCCTGCGGGCGCTCGGGCCGGAGGTCAGGCTCATCAACGAACAGGTCGGCGTCAAGACGCTGACGGTGGACGGCTACGCCGACGCCATCGAGCGTGTGGGCGAGGCCGCCTGCCGGCTGGTGGCTCGGGGCGCCTCGGCGGTGATGATCGGCGGCACATCGCTGACGTTCTTCCGCGGGCACGAGTTCCATACCGAGCTGCTGGCCAGCGTCGCCAAGGCCACAGGCGTACCGGTGTCGAGCACCAGCCAGGCGCTGGTGGAGGCCCTGCGAGCGGTCAAGGCTCAGCGGCTGGCGGTAGCCACAGCCTATACGGAAGGCGTCAGCGAGCTGCTGCGGCAGTTCCTGACCGAGATCGGCTTCGAGTTCCTGTCGCTGCACTCGATGGGCTTCGAGCAGACCGGTATCGCCGGTACGGTCTCGACGCAAGGCATCGTCGATTTCTCGCGCAAGGCCTTCGAGGAGGCGCCGTCCGCGGACTGCGTGCTCATCTCCTGCGCCGGCCTGCGGACGTTGGACGCCACGGTGCCACTGGAAGAGCTGTGTGGGGTGCCGGCGATCAGCAGCTATCAGGCGACGATCTGGGGCCTGGCGCAACTGGCCGGCGTGCAGCCGCGGCCGGGGTTTGGCCGGCTGATGGATGCCGAGCTGGCAGCAGCAGTCAACTAAGTGGTCCGCGGCAGAAGTCCGGCCACGGTTATTTGTCCCTCTCCCATCGCA
>DAIUFO010000322.1:0-4807 GCA_036844545.1 Chloroflexota bacterium | reverse complement strand
TCTCGGTGACAGACAGCGGCATCGGCATCAGCCCCGCCGATCAGGCACACGTATTCGACCGTTTCTACCAGGCCGGCAACCTGCTGACAGAGAAGCCCTCGGGCGCCGGCCTGGGCCTGGCCATCTGCCGCGAGATCCTGGCCCAGCATCGCGCCGAGCTGCGCCTGGAATCGACCCCTGGCGAGGGCAGTCGCTTCAGCTTCGAGCTGCCGGTGGCTCAGTAGCGCCGCAGCGCGGTGAGCGCCGGGTCGGAGGGCCCGATGTCGTAGCCGGCCGAGGATCCGCCGTGCTCGCCATCCACCCAAGCCCACAGCAGCACGCCCGCCACACCGGCCTCGAACTGAGCAGCCAGCTTGCGGTCGTACAGCGCGGCTCGCTGCTCGAACGATCCCGCTTCGCGCGTTTCGATGCCAATCTCGCCCACGAACAGCGGCTTGCCCAGCGCACGACACTGCCGGACGCGCGTCTGCAGCCCGTTGAGCACGTCGCCGGGCAGCGGCTCTTCGATATGGGCGTAGTCGTGGTACTCACACAGATCGACGTCCGAAACAGCGTGCAGGGCTACGTAGTCCGGTCCGCTGGAGCCGCACTGCCCACCGCCAATGGTGCCGACGCTCAGCAAGTGCCGGCGGTCGAGACTCTTGACCAGGCCGCTCATGTCGGTGGCCCAGGCTTGGAGCGTGCTTGGCGCGCTGGGCGCGCAGGCGCCACCCCGCTCGTCCGCATCCTCAGCCTCGTTCATGAGCTGCCAGGCCAGGATGGTGGGATCATCCTTGTAGCGGGCCACAACCTCCGCGGCCCAGGCCCGATACGCGCTCTGGCCCGGCGCCCGCGTCTCGCGATAGCCGGCGGCGTACCAGGCCTGGCTCTTGTAGATGCTTGGCTGGTCCGGAGGCGACTCGCAGTCGCCCCATTGGTCGGCCAGCGTGGCAATCACTCGCTGATGATGAGCGGCAGCCACAGCCAGCGTGTGATCGAAAGGCGCCCAATCGCGCGTACCGTTGGGGTTGGTGGCCAGGAACTGATAGAACCAGGCGCGAAAGACGTTCTGGCTGGCAGCGCCGATGGCGTCCAGCGAGCGACCGAGGGTATCGCCTGAGGCCATGTTGTAGGAGCAGTTGTCGCGGCTGTTGGCGTTGTAGATGTTGATGCCCTTGAAGCGGAACGGCTGTCCCGCCAAAGCCAAGCCGGCGCCGTCGCGCGTGATAATGTTCGCTTTCGGAGTTCCGGCGCAGGCCGTCAGAGCGCCGATCAACGTCCACAGCAGGGCCAGACGCGAGCAATTCAAACCGGGTCATTGTAGGCGGCGTGCGGTCAGCCGCAATCGGGGGTTAGCACCCTTGTTGGGGACGAGGCCGAGGCGTAGTGTGAGAGTTGAAATACGGCAGAACGGAGAAACAAGCATGAAGAAGCTACGGAATGGGTTGATCGTAGGTCTGCTCCTGGCCGCCATGGCGTCGCAGGTCGCCTATGCGGACAGCGGGGATGACGGAAGCAAGGGCGGGACTGCCCCAGAGGTACCGATTGCTCTGATGCTGCCGGCAGCGGCTATCGCGGCCGTGAGCTTCCGCGCGGTAATCAACCGCAGGCGGCGCTAGTTCGGGATTAAAGACGATCGGGCCGGCGCTAAGCCGGTCCGATCGTCTTTAAGACGTCGCTCAGCAGCAGCACGACCATCCCCAGCGCGAGGATCAGCCAGCTTGGCGCGCCTCTGCGCGACGCGGCCGCCTCCGCTCCCAAGCGGCGCTCGATGAGTCGCCGCCGGCCGCGGTTGGCCAGGTCCTGAGCCAGCACGAACATCCAAATGGCCAGGGCCACTTTGATCCCCAGCGTCATCGCGTAGCCCGGTCCCGGCTCGAGCTGCAGCCGGTCGAAGGTGATGACCGCCCCCGTGGCCAGCAGCGTCGCGATTGACAGCTGCACGAGGTCGCGGAAGCGTCGCTCGATACCTTTGCGCAGCTCCTCGCCCAGCGCCTTGGCCGCCGGTCCGACCGCTGCCAGGTAGAACACGCTGCCGCCTACCCACACCACGGCCGCGACCAGGTGCAGAAACCGAATCGCGACCCGAAAGACATCGATAAAGGGCAAAGTCTAAAGGGCAAAGGGCAAAGAAATCAGGGCTATGCCCTTTGCCCTCACTGTTGGACAACTACGGGCGTCCCGGGATCTGTCCAGGCGAACAGCTTGGCCTGCGCGTCCAGGGGGACGTTGACGCAGCCGTGGGTGCCAGTCGTCTCCTCGCCGGGCTGGCCGACCACCAAGTCTGAGCCAGGGCCGAAGCGGTGCCGCCAAGGTGCGTCGTGGATGAAATAGCCGCCGTCGTCGAACATCATCGCGTAGCTCGTGGGCGAGTCAGGATACCAAAATTTGTCGCCCTTGGGCCAGGGCGAGTGGAAGACAAAGTTCTTCTGCTTGGTCAGCACCTGGAAGGTGCCTTCGGGGGTGGGCAGCGCCGGGTTGCCAGTCGTGACCAGCGACTCCAAGGCCACTTTGTCGCCATCGTAGGCCCACAGCTTTTGCTGGCTGAGCGAGACGACGATGCGTTTGGTGCTGACCAGCAGCCGGTCGTAAACCGAGTCGGCCTTGTTGCCCGCCCTGTCGGTGGCGAGGACGCGGAAGCGGTAGCTGCCCGGCGGCACCACCGCACCCTTGTCGTCCTTGCCATCCCATTCCAGCTTGAGCTTGCCGCCTGCCTGCTGGCCCAGGTCGAACGTCCGCAGCGGGTTGTCGGCCTTATCCGGCAGGATAGTGACCACCACCTTGGCCGGTTTGGTCACGCTGAAGCTGATCGGCAGCGTGTCGAAGCCCGGGTTGTAGGCGAACGTCCGGTAGAAGGGATCGCTGATCTTCAGCGGCACGCTGTCGAGGTGGAGCGGCAGCGTGGCCACAGGGCTCCAGTTGCCGGCGTTATCCAGCGTGCGGACGTGGAAGAACCAATCGCCATCCTGGGCCAGGGTGACCGTGGCCGAGGGATTCTTATCGTTGACTTGAGTTGGCGGCTGGCCGTTCTCGGACTCGTCGGCGGAAGAAGCAAAGCCGGCGATGCCCGACTTGCCAGCTACGGCATCCCAGCCAATCTTCACCTGCTTGGCCGCGACGTAGCCGTCGTTGGGCAGGGGCTGAATGCTAGGGGATGGCGGCGGCGTTGGATCGTAGCCGACCGTGCCGTCGAATGGCACCCACGGGCCGGCAGGGCCGCCGGCGTCGCGGGCCCGCACCTGCCAATGGTATTGCTGGCCGGGGATCATAGCCGGCGAGGACACGGTAAGGTCCCCGACGCCACCGCTGACGCTGGGTGCGCCGGAGAATTGCTTGTCGGCTGTGACGAACTCAGCCTCGAGCAGCAGCTTGGCGTCAGGCTCAGGACTGGCCAGGCTGGCGCCGAGCTTGACGGTGCTCTGGTTGGTCCAGCCTTTGGTGGCCAAGGGCTGGCCCCCGGCCGTGGCGTCGGTGAGGCTCGCGGGGGCTTGCGGCGGCTGATGGCGAGCCGCCGCCAGCTGTTGGATGGGGTTCAGCGGGCCGCCGCAGGCTGCCAGCAGCAGGGCCAACGGGCCCAGCACAAAGAAGAATCGCCGCATAGCCAGGGATGTGCTCCTAGTGTAGCTACGACCGGCTGGCGCTCTACGTTACGAGGTTAGGAGCCTGCTGCTGCCGGTAGTCCCAAAAGAACTGCTTGAGGGCCGCGGCCGCCGAGGATAAGCGCTTCTCCTTGAGGTGCACTACGAACCATTTGCGATGAATGGGAAAGCCGTCCACGTCCAGCGTCACCAGCCGGCCCACGCCCAGCTCCAGCGTGATCGCCTGCAGGGACAGCACGGCGATGCCCAGGTCGGCCGCCACCGCCTGCTTGATGGCGCCGGTGCTGCCCAAAGTCATGCCCACGCGGATGTCTACGCCATGATCGCGGAAGAAGCGCTCGGCTGTGTCGCGGGTCATCGAGCCCAGCTCGCGCAGGATGACGGTTTCGCCGGCCAGCGCCTCGACCGGCACATGCTGCTGTCCCGCCAGACGGTGTGTCGGCGGCGCGATGAGAACCAGCTCGTTGGGCATGAACTCCTGGATCACGAACGTGAGCGAGTCCGGCACGCGGGCGATGATGGCCAGGTCGGCGCGGTTGGCGAGCAGCTCGTCCTGGGCGCCGGTGCGGCCCTGGACCTCGAGCGAGAGCTGGATGTTGGGGTGCAGCCGGTGGAAGGCGCCGATGGCCTGCGGCACCACGTAGATGCCAGCCGTGGTATCGGCCACGACGTTGACCGCGCCACGCATCACGCCTTTCATCTCGTCCATCACCAACAGCGTTTCGTCGATGAGCGCGAACAGCTTCTGGCTATACTGCTGCAAAGTTCGGCCGGACTCGGTGAGGAAGATCTTCTTGCCGATCTGCTCGAACAGCTCCAGGCCAAGGCTCCGCTCGAGCTGCTTCACCTGCAGCGACACGGAGGACTGGCTCAGGTGCAAATGCTCGGCCGCCCGGGTGTAGCTGAGGTGATCGGCAACGGTGCTGAAGATCTTGAGCTGATGGAGGTTGAGGTCCATTGACTGGACTCAATTATGAGATTGTTCCGTCCACGCTGAGCTTCGATCAATCGAAGCTGGCCGAGGAGCTGGTCGACGCCCAGAAGGCTGGCGCCGACGTGTTGCAATGGGACGTGATGGACGGCAGCTATGTGCCTAACCTGACCGTCGGTTGGGACATCATCGCCGCCTGCCGGCCGCACGTCAGCGTGCCCTTTGAGGCGCACCTGATGATCGAGGAGCCGGGTCGCTACGTCGATCAGTTCGCCAAGGCCGGCAACCAGCGCATCAT
>DAIUFO010000321.1:3114-4812 GCA_036844545.1 Chloroflexota bacterium | reverse complement strand
TCATTGGGTTCACCCTCCAGCAATTGCTGGTTCCTGGTCTCTCCACCTACAGCCCGTTTTGGATCGGGGTCGGCATAGTAGCCTTCTACGCCCTGGCGCTGGTTATTCCGAGCTTCTGGCTGCGGCGCTTCATCGGACACAGGGCCTGGCGAGCGCTCCACTACGCGACCTTCATCTTGTTCTTCGCCTCATTAGCCCACGGCGTCTTCGCCGGCAGCGATACGCAGGCCTGGACGAAGCTCATCTACTGGTGCACCGGCGCCGGCGCGCTGATACTGACGCTGGCGCGGTTCTGGGGCCCGTGGTCGGCGGGAGTTTCAGGTGTTCGCTCACCACAGCCCTCACGTCACGTCCCGGCGCAGTGACGCGGTGCCCAAGATTCAGCCGTCCGGCGTTCACCCATCGGTGGGCAGCGGTTCTCAGCGAATTCTCATTGACTTATCAGCTCCCATCAAGCGTCAGGGTCTACTGTGGCGACACAGGGACGCATCTCCAGCGCTCGCGTTGGCCGGGTTCGGGGAACAGGTTATCGTGAGTCGCACCGCGGCTCGGCTGTCCCGAAATGAACGATGTGCGACTTTCGGACCATGCCAGTCACTTCCAGCCGGACGGCTGCGTTGTACGCCAGTTGGCTGTGGATGAAATGCCCGCGGGAAACGCGAGCGCGCGGAGGCGCGTACAGCCAGGGAGGTGCCTCCTGATCGAGCGTTCCATTGATTGCTGACACGTCCGCGGTCCTCAACGAAGCCCCTCAGCCGCGACAGCCTTCAACTTCAGCGGGCGGCAAGCTCAGACTTATCAGCTCTGTCGCGCGGCCACAAGGCTCGGCGCTCAGAAGCGTGGGGCAGGACCGCCAGCGGACCAGGCTCGGCGGACTGGTGTCGGCTCTCGTCGCCGCCATCAGTGCCGCGGCGGTAGGACTGCTCATCGCCGGCACGGCAAGCGCAGCCCACTCCGCGGCCGTCGAACACGCCCGCTCCGCCCAGACGCAGGCCCAGCAAGACGAGCAGGCCGCCTTGGAGACGGATGCTCAACTGAATGCCTACCGCGACCGTCTGCAACAGGCCTACGTTCAACTCCAAGCCAGCTATCAGACGCTCCAGCAGCGCGACGCGGCTTACCAGCAGGCGCTCCAACAGACCGAGGCGGCAGCGGCGAACCTGTAGGCCGCCGACCGAGCGAATGCCGGCAAGCTGACGGACGCCTATCAGCAATTGCAGCGGGCAACGGCCCAGGTCCAGAGCCTCCAGACGCAATTGCAGGCGGTCTCTGAGCAGATGCAGCGAGCGCCGGGGCTACGCCGGCGCCGCCTCCCGCGCAGATTCAGTCAGCGCCGCGGCAAGCAAGCCTTCAAGCGAAGGCTCAAGCATCAACGCCGCCGCCGTCCCGACGGCAACGTACCGGTGGGTTTGATGACTAACTCACGGACCCCACAGCCTGGACATTCGCTGTGACAGCCAAGCAGCTTGGCCACTCTGTGCGACGAGGGGTGCTGGCCGGAGTCCTCGCGGAAGAGCCCGGCAACGGACTCAAGGAGCGCATCCATGTCGTCAGCGGCGGCGGCCTTCACGGTGACAGGTGTCATGCCTACCGACGTTAGTGATCTTGATAAATCATGTAAAGCAGCCCGCGTGAGCGGGAGAGGCTGAACGGCCGGATGACTGCGGAACATCAAGCCCCGGAGGCAAAGTGATCGAG
>DAIUFO010000321.1:0-3104 GCA_036844545.1 Chloroflexota bacterium | reverse complement strand
TTCCAAGGGGAGGGACTACATGAAGAAACTGCTCGCGCTGAGCATGCTCGCGCTGGCCGGAGTCCTCGCGGGTTTTGTCGCGGGTTGGGCAGCGTTTGCTGTCCAGGGCCAGTCTGACACGGCGACACCCACGTCACCTGACAGCCCTTCGAGCGATCTGGCTCCGAAGGCGGATGACAGCGTCCCGGCTGTTCCGCATGCGCCCAAGCTTCCTCCGGTGCCGACGCCAGCATCGTTTGATGCAGCGGCCGTGCCCAGCCCACCCACGGCGTCACCGACGCCGCCCGCATCCACCTCGCCCAGCCCGCCCGTGTCAGACGCCGTGGCGCAGCCGGCCGCGCGAGCGGTGCTGGCGCAGGCTGCCGCGCCGCCGGCTCCAGCCCCGGCGAGCCCGCGCGCCATTCTGCCTCCTCCCGCGCCAACAGCCACGCCGGCGCCCAAGTTGCAGCCCGTCCCATCGTTGCCGGCTGTGCGTCCGAGGCCCCACGCGGTGACACGCAGCTCTTGATGGCTGCCATGGAGCGAGCCTTTCGGGCCATGAACACAAACATGCGGATGGTGGTGTACCCCGGCCGTGGTGTGGAGGCTCAGGCGGCCGGCGCACTGGAGTCTGCCGAGGTGCTGGTCCGCTCCTACGAAGCTCGATTCAGCCGGTTCCTACCGGCGAGCGAGCTGTCGCTCCTCAATACGTCCGCTGGGCGATGGAGCACCGTGTCCCCCGACATGTCGGACGTCCTGGCCCTGGCCCGAGAGATGACCGCCGAAACTGGGGGCTTGTTCGATCCCGGCGTGCTGCCGCAACTGGAGTGGGCCGGCTATGACCGGAGCTTTGAAGCGTTGCCCGCGTATAGGCCAGCTGGAGCGACCGCGCTGCTTGGCGGGCTGGGAATCGGAGCGGTGGAGCTCGATGGGCGCGGCCGAGTCCGATTGCCGGTCGGCTGCCGGCTGGACCTGGGTGGCATCGTGAAGGGCTGGGCGGCAGACCGAGTGGCGGATGTGCTGGCGGACTCGGGCGCGGCGCTGGTGGATCTCGGAGGCGATATTGCCGTGCGAGGTTCGCTTCCTGAAGGCGCTCCGTGGCGCATCGGGGTCGAGCCGCCCGACGCGCCCGACGAGCTAATGACCGTTCTGGAAGTCACGCATGGTGGCGTAGCGACCTCTGGGACAAACCGGCGGCGCTGGCGGCGGGGTGGCGCGTCGATGCACCACATCATCGATCCGCGTACTGGACAGCCCGCGCGGAGCGATCTGTCACAGGTTGTGGCGTCAGCGCCCACCGCGGCTCGCGCTGACATCTGGGCCAAGACGGCGCTGATCCTCGGGCCGGAAGCCTGCGAGATGTTGGTCGCCTCGAAAACGGATATCGAGCTTTTGCTGGTCGCGGCGGACGGCACGGCGACCATGAGCCCAGGCATCAGACTGTGCAACGTGGACGCGAGGACGGCCGCGTGAGTCCCAACACCGAGCGCCTCGGAGCGCCAGCCACTGGGGTTCCGCGGCGCCTTCTTGACGCCATCGGAATGGCAGGCGGGGCTTTGGCGGAGGGAGCGATCGCGCTCTTCCTGGCCATTCACTACGTCCATCCCCAGCCAATGCCAGACAGCATCGCCACCCTGCTGTGGTACGGAGTCCGAGGCGCCGGGGTCGCGGCCTACCTCGTGCTCTGGCTGACGACCGCGGCGGGCTTGTGCGTCGCGCGCCGCGTTGACTCCCGCTGGCTGCCGGCGGGAGTCGTGTTTTTCGTTCACCAACTGGGCGACCTGGCGCTGTCACTGGCCGCGCTCCATGCGCTGCTGCTGCTGGGCGATCGCTTCGCCGGATTCACGCCGGGGATGCTGGTTGTGCCTTTCCGGGCTTCCTACCAGCCGCTGTGGACTGGCCTCGGCATTGTCGCACTGTACCTCGCCGCCGCGGTGCAGTGGAGCGTGCTGCTGCGACCAAGGCTCGGGTATCGAGCCTGGCGCACCATCCATTACGTCAGTTTCCTCGTCTTTGCCCTGACCCTGCTGCACGGGCTTGCTTCCGGGACGGATTCCGCATTGTCGCCGATGCGATTCATGTACATCCTCACCGGGGCGACGGTGGCGGCGCTCACTGTCTGGCGCCCCCTCCGTCGAATCGAGGGGAACGCCCAAACGATTGGCGGCTGACTACTGCAGCACGCGCTTCAAGAAATCGATGGCGACACGTTGGACGTTGTCTCCCGCGAACTCCGGCAGCGGGATGTGCTGCGCGATTACCGATCCGGCGCCGGGCGTTTCCACGCGGATCACTGATTCACCAGGGGCGAGCCGGATGCAGAGGGAGTTCTCGCCGGCCGCGTAACGCGTGTCGAAGGTGAAATACACCGCCTGCCCGGTAGGGGGAATGGGTGCGTCAACAGAGCTTTCGATACTGCATTCGTAGCCCAGCGCCGTCATCCGCTCGGCCACTCCTTTGAGGGCAGGGACAATCATGCCACTGGCCAGTGAGGCAAAGCGATCCGGCAAGTCGGTGGGTGCGTACCCCTGCAGTCGATCCTCCAGCGCACTGAATTCCATCTCGTTTTCGGCGTTCATGGGCCACGACTGGTCAACCAGTGGCTGCTCCGGCTCCAACCCACGAGCAGTCGAGCTGTCATTGTTGGGAGGGCCCATCTCGTCGCGAGGCTGCCTTGTGACAGGCAGTAGGGTCGCTACGGCCTGTTGGTGGCGTGGGTCTTCACCCACGTACGTGTCTACGGCCTCACCAGGCTTACTGATCGTTGCTTGTTCCATACCATCAAGCTATCGGTCAGGCGTTGGAGTCGCGTGAGTAGCGGCTAAGAATTTGCTTAGCGGCTCGTCTCTCGTTGGACTCGGACCAGGATGATTGCGTGTGCGCCGGCCGCGACGGATGCCTCGCCAACGTCGAAGGCCTTCGACGACGTTGCCTGCCAGCAAGGCGACGAGCAGGTAGTACACGCCACCTTCCGTAAGCAAATAACAGACGAAGGCGACCGCCGCCACCGCGGCCCCGAACCAGACCTGGTGAGAAGGCCGAGCCGGAGTGGTGGGTGGATCGGTCAGCATGAACAGGGCGAAGAACAGCACCGTGCCCATGAACGGCTGGCGAAAGATCTCGGC
>DAIUFO010000320.1:451-4840 GCA_036844545.1 Chloroflexota bacterium | reverse complement strand
GTGGCGAGGAGGCCATTAACAGCATGAACCCGGAAGTCCGCCAGAAGATCCTCGATCTTCCGCGCGCCCGGGAAATGGCCGCCAATCCCCCGGTCGAGCCCGGCCTGTCGGAGATCCGGGAGCAGTACGGCGGTCCTGGCGTGAGCGACGAGGAGCTGCTGCTGCGTTTCGAGATCGGCCAGGCTGAGATCGACCTCATGCGCTCCGCCGGCCAGCCGCGCCCGTATGTCACCGATGAGCCACCGCTGGTCATGCTGCTGCGCGAGCTCGCGGACCGCGGCGACCGCAACTTCATCCGCATCCAGAAAGAGGGCGTCAGCATCACCCTGGGGAAGCAGGCAGGCTTAGCTCCTACTTCGTAAGCTCGGCCAGCTTGTCGCCGGTCATGCCCGCCCATTTGCCCTTGTTCTTGCCCCAGGGGAAGCGCTTGACCTCGTCGGCGCCGCGGGCCCAGGTCTTGGATACGCCCGGGTACGTCTGCAGCAGCTTCTGCGTGTAGCTGTCGCCAGTCTTGACGATCTCAAACACGTAAATGTCCTCGATGACGTCGTGATCGGCGTCCAGCTTGACCGGGCCCTTGGCGGTCTTGACGTCGACGCGGTACAGGGCGTCCAGGAAGCGCCGGCTGTCCTCCACATTGCCGTCGACAGACTTGATCGTCTCCGCGATGATCTGCGCCCCCATGTAACCCTGGACGAGGTCGCTCGACAGTAAGCGCCCGGGGTACTTGTCCGCGACAGCCTTGAGGAAGGCTTTGTTTTCAGGCGAATCGATGGCCGTGCTGTAGACGCCCTCACCGATGACGCCTACGGCCTTGTCCTTCAGCTGGGCCAGGTTGGGCCCGTTGGTGGCCGTGCCGAAGGCGTCGATGATGGGGAGTTTCTTTTGGCCGACGTAGTTGCCCAGCTGATCGAGAAAGTGCAGCCCATCCACGCCCGGCAGGAACGTGAACAGCAGGTCAGCGCCCTGGTTCAGCTGCGCCAGGTACGTGCCGTAGTCGCTCGTGCCCAGCGGCGGATAGATCTCCTGCACGATGGCGCCGCCGCGCTTGATGAAGGCGCTGGCGAAGGCATCCACCGTCTCGAGCCCGCCGCCGTAGTCGGAAGCAATGACGATAGCTTTGCGGTAGCCCTGCTTGTAGGCCCAATCAGCCGGCGGATCCAGCACCACCGGCACGTTCTGTGTCAGGCGAACGATGTTCGGGCTGGACATCTTGGGGTCGATCGTCAGCGCCTGCCCGCCGCAATTCGCGGTGACGATAGTCGGAATTCCCGTTTGCTTGGCATATGGCGCAATGGCGTAGCACACGGCGGTAGAGCTGAGTCCGGCCAGCATCTGGACCTTTTCGTTCTCGACCAGCTGCTTGGCCTTGGTCAAACCAACGTCGGCTTGGTTCTGGTCGTCGGCGAAGACGGGTTGGAGGGGCCGTCCGGCGACGGTGTTATTGACCGCGGCAAGCGCCAGGTTGAAGCCGTCCTGATTGTCCTTGGCGCTGTTAGCCAGCGGCCCCGTGAATGGCAGCACCACGCCGACTTTGATTGGCCCTCGGCCCGACGCCGCGGCCTGTGAGGCCGCCGCCGGCTCCCCCGACGCGGATGCTGTTGCCGGGGCTGCCGGACTGGCCGGCGCGCTTGCCGCGGGCTTGGAAGCCGCGGGCGCTGACGCGCTCGGGGCGCCACCTCCACACGACGCCAGGACAAACAGGCCAACGAGTGGACCCGAAAACCATACAGACGAGCGGCTCATAGCTGCCTCCACTTAGTAGTGGTTGCATCATCGATCTGCCGGCCGCAAAAGGCAAGCTCAGGCAGGCCTGCCGCCTTGGAAGCGCGCTTCGGGATGGATGCTGATGTAGCGCTCCGCTTCCTCCAGATCAATGTTAGGGGCGCGGACCTCGACGCCGGCGGCTTCCTCTTGGAGGACGAACGGCACGCTGCTCGCCTTGTGGCCCCAGCCGCGGTTCATGGCCTGGACCAGGAACTGTTCGACCAGGTTGGCCACCGGCAGCGGAATGTTGACCTCACGACCGAGGGCCGTTGCCAGCAGCTGGTCCTTGTACGCCAGCGCGAGGGTGTAGCTGGCTTGGTCGTAGCTGCCGCGCAGAGCTGTGGCCGGCAGAGTGCGATGCAAGGTCGACATCTTGCCGAACAGTCCGCGGCGGATGGCCTCCCAGACCGTCTCGGCCTCGACGCCCGCCTTGACCCCCAGCGTCATGCTCTCGGCCACAATCTGCAGCAGCCCGCGCATGGCCATGTTATGGGCCAGCTTGCACACGGTGCCGGCGCCGATATCCCCTGCATGAAAGATCTGATCGCCGAATGTGCAGAGGATTGGCCTGACCTGCTCCAGCACCGCGATGTCGCCGCCGATCATCACCTCCTGCTTGCCGGCCAGCAGCTCTTCGCGGCCGCCACTCAGCGGTCCATCGAGCACGGAAGCGCCCTTTGCCTGGAACAGCTCGGCCACCCGCCGAATGAGGCTGGCGCTGCTGGACGATAGATCGACGTAGATGCTGCCCTGGCGAATGCCCTCGATCAGTCCTCCCGGCCCGAGTGCCACTTGTTCGACCTGCACCGGTCCCGGAAGTGAGCTGAGCACGATGGCGCACTCGCGAGCCACCTCGGCCGGGCACGACGCCAGGCGCGCGCCCGCCTGGACGAGCGGCGCCGCTGCTTCCGGCCGGATGTCGTAGACCACCAGCGAGTAGCCGGCTCCCTGGATGCGCTGGCCAATGGCGCCGCCCATGTTGCCCAGGCCAATGAAGCCGAGCGGCTCGGTAGTCATGCGCCGGCAGCTGCGCCAGGAAGCGAGTGTCGACGGAGATACTTTGTCATTTCGAGCGGAGCGAGGAATCCATGCTCGGAGACGGATGCTTCACTGCGTCAGCATGACAATGGTTGGGCTTGCCCTGATTGCGGAGGTAGCCGGCAAAATCAGCCATGCCGCGGGTGAGATTACAGAGTGTCCGCGCCCGGCCATGAGCTTCGCGACGTGGCAGCCAACCAGGCCCGCGCCCGTGACGAGCAGCTTCAAACGGCTACGGCAGTCCCGTACAGCGCCGCGCAGTTGTCCCACAGGATCTTGCGCTTGTGTTCGTCAGAGATCGGCAGCTGCAGGAAGCGCTCAGACGAGTGCGGGAAATGGGCGTCGACGTGCGGGTAGTCCGTGGAGTACACGATGTTGTCGCTGCCCATGTCCTCGATCACGTGTTTGACCGGGTGCTCCTCCGAGTCCACAGACACGTAACACTGCCGCTTGAAGTACTCGCTCGGCGGCATCGTGAGCTCCGGCGACCAGACGTCGGCAAACATCTCCGCATGCTCGTCCAGCCGCCACAGCAGCCACGGCAGCCAGCTGCAGTTGCCCTCCAGGAAGGCCGCCCGCAGCTTGGTATGGCGTTGCAGCACTCCACCGCCGCAGATCGCGGCCAGGGCCTGCATCTGTTCCACGGGGTGCGAAAACGTGTGGCGCAGCATGAAGCTGGGCTCGAACTGCTCGCCCACCTGCCGCACCGCCGAGCTGTTGGACTCGTGGAAGCCGATTGGCACGTCGAGCTTTTCGAGCGCGGTCCACAGCGGCTCGTAGTACAGGTCGTGCCAGTTGCGGCCGTTGACCACGTTGGCGCGCATGAAGATGCCGCGGAAGCCAAGCTCCTTCGTGCAGCGCTCCGTCTCCGCCACGGCGTCGTCGATGTCGAACGGCGAGACCATGCCCACACCGATGAGCCGGGTGCGGTCGGCGGCGCAGAAGTCATACAGCCAGTCGTTGTAGGCGCGCGCCAGGGCAGCGGCCAAGTCGGGCGCCAGGTCGCCGCGCGCCAACGTATGGAGGCCGCGGGTGGGGTACAGGATGGCCACGTCGATGCCCTCACGATCCATGGCTTCGAGCTGGACTGTCGAGGTCCAGCCACGGGCCTGGTCGTCGCGGTAGCGCACCTGGTCTTCGTGGAACTTATGGCCGCCGCGCGGGCCAGGCGGCTCTGGCGGCCGCCCCCAGGGCTTGCCGTCGGCGTCGACCATGGCGAGGTCGCGCACCCAGCGCTCGAGGCCGCGCGGCGCCTGGTCCTTGTATTTCGGATCCGTGTACTCCAGCCACAAGTCCACTGGTTCCATCACGTGCATGTCGCTGTCGAGGATCCTGAATCCGTTCTTTGCCATGCCCTTACTCTCCTAGCGTTTTTGACAGCTCTGGGTGTGTGCCGATGTAGCTGGCGGACTGCTCGGGATCGACGCCCGGTGTTCGCAAGCTGACGTTCGCCGCCTCCTCCTGCAGTCGGTAGGTGACGGTGTAACCGGACGACTCGCCCCAACCGCGGTTGACGGCCTGGATGATGACCTGCTCGACCAGGTTGCTGACCGGCAGCGGCACGTCGTGCTCGCGGCCGAGCGC
>DAIUFO010000320.1:0-441 GCA_036844545.1 Chloroflexota bacterium | reverse complement strand
CCCAACGCCGGTGGCGTGAAGTCACACCGGCCTCGTCGACCTCGACCCAAGTCACCATGCTCCGCAAGGCAGACCTATCAGCCCGCTCCGCGCCTTGGCGGGGCGTGGCGTTGTGCTCGCGGCCCAGCGCGGTGGCCAGGCCGATGTCCTTGCGGAGCAGCGTGAGCGTGAACCTGGCAGGCTCGTACTCGCCGGTGAACACGCTCTCGGGTACCTGTTGGTGCAGCATCTGCATGCGGCCGACGAGCCCGCGGCGGACCGCTTCCCAGACAATCCGCGCCTCGACGCCCGATTTCACGCCAAGCGACAGCCCTTCGGCGATCGCCTGGGTGACGCCACAGCCGATGAGCTGGTGTACCAGCTTGCAGATCGCGGCTGTGCCTACTGGACCGGTGTGGATGATCTGGTCGCCGTATGCCTCCAGCACGGGCCGGATGCGCT
>DAIUFO010000319.1:0-4849 GCA_036844545.1 Chloroflexota bacterium | reverse complement strand
CCCGGGTACCTATCGGGCGGGTACAGCGTGGTGAAAGTGCCCAAGGGCGCGCCACATCCAAGCGCCGCGGCCGTGTTCGTCAACTGGATCGCCGGCCGGACGGCGCAGGACCTCTACAGCAAGACCATCCTCGAGGCCAGCCGCAGAGTGGACATCGACAAGAGCGCCATTCCGGACTACATTCAGCCCAAGCCAGGCGTCGACTACCTCGACCAATACAGCAACGAGTGGTATACGCGTTACCGCAAGGAAACGCTGGACAAAGTAGCCGCTACCTTGGGGCGCTAAGACATGGCACATCATCGCGATCTCCGCGCATTCCTGGACTCGCTCGAGGCCAAGGGTAAGCTGTACCGATTTCGAGAGCCGATCGACAAGGACCGAGAGCTGCTGCCGCTGATGCGCGTGCAGCTTCGCGGGCTGCCCGACGCCGAGCGCAAGGTGCTGCTGTTCGAGGATGTGCGCTCCGCCACCGGGCAGCGCTATGACATGCGCGTGGTAGGCGGCGTCTATGGGCTGACCGAAGAAGTAGTCGCACTGGGGATGGGCTGCGACTCACCGGATGACATGCTGGAGCGCTGGCATCTCGCGCTGGAACGGCCTCTTCCGCCGAAATTGGTGGCCAGCGGTCCGGTGCAGGAGGAGGTCCACGTGGGCGACGAGCTCTTGAGCCTGGGGCTGGACGAGATCCCCGTCCCGTTGGAGGACCCCGGCTTCAGCCAGGTCATCCGAACGGGTCTGCCCATGATCACCCGCGATCCCGAAACGGGCATCACCAACGTCGGCACCTACAATGGTTTTCTGCGCGACCGCACGCGGCTGGTGGCCGCCATTGGCGGTGGCCACGACGCGATGCGCTACCACTGGCAGGCTGCCCGGCGGCGGCATGAGGACATGCCGCTGGCGATCGTCATCGGCGCCACGCCGAACGTCATGCTGGTGGGCTCGGCTCCCATTCCCTACGGCGTCGACGAGCTGGGCGTGGCGGGAGCGATGGTCGGCGAGCCACTGGAGGTCGTCCGCTGCAAGACCGTGCCACTCGAGGTCCCGGCGCACGCTGAGATCGTGATCGAGGGCCTGGTGTCGACTGATACGCTGGAGCCCCGCTTCGCCTTTGGTGAGTATCCCGGCTACCTCAACGTGGAGCGCAACAACCGTCCCGTGATGCGTGTGACGGCGATCACCCACCGCTCCAAGGCGCTGTTCACACCGGTGCTGGTCGGCTTTCCGCCCAGCGACACCAACGCGGTCTGGGGCGCGGCCAATGCCGGCGTGCTGTACCACCGGCTGCGCTACGAGGAACAACTGCCTGTGGCGGAGGTCCACTTCCCGCAGATGGGCGGTGGCAACGACTTCTGCCTGCTGCGCATGCAGGAGGGCTCGACCGGTTGCGCGCCCGAGGCCTTGAAAGCGGCCGCGAGATTGCACAACGGCGCCAAGTACGTCATCGCCGTGGATCACGACGTGGACGTCCGCGACTCGGAGTTGGTCATCTGGGCGCTGTCGTTCCGGGTGAACCCGGAGCGCGACCTGTCAATCCAGGGCGGGCGCTCGGCTGGTCTCGACCCATCCAGCGGCCCCACCGGCTCGTCCAAGGGCAAGATGGAAACGGCCGACCCCAACCGCGAATACTTTCAAGCGCTCATCGACGCCACGACCAAGGGGCCGTTTCCGCCGGTGGCGCTGCCGGCTCGCCCCTACATGGAGCGTGCGCTCGAAATCTGGCGCCGGCAGCCAGGCTTGGCGGAGCCACATCCGAAGCATCCGTGGCACGGCTACGCGCTCGGATTCTGGACAGAAGAAGACCAGCGCCTAGCCGACATCATGGTGCAGGGCGACTACAAGGCTGTTGGCCGTGTAGCGGCGGAGCTCCAGGTGAGCACCGACCAGGTGATCGGCGCTCCGCCGAGCTAGAAGAAGATCGAGATCGCGCGCGGCATGATGGGCTGGGCCAGCATGATCTTGCGGTAGGCGATTTGCCAGTGGCCCAGCGCGCCGCGCAAGCGATCCTCTCGGCGGCCGACGAAAAAGCACTCCTGCACGTCATGGCGGACCTGATAGATGAGAAAGTTCGAGCCGACCTCCACGATGTCGCCATCGACAGCAAGCACGCGCACGTTCGAGACCAAACGCTGAGTGATTGATGGCGGCGTCTCGACGTGGGCCAGGCCGGTGTCCAGCCGCTTGACACGCATTTCCAGCGCGCCCTTGTCTTCGTTGAACAGGTGATAGGCCAGCTCATCGGTCTCCCCGCCGCCTGGCGGGGCGCCTTGCACGGACTCACGAGCCGGCACGTAATAGCGCACGTCGTCGCTGAACAGGGCCAGCCATTCGTGAAAGCGATTCTGGTCCAGCAGCTCCGCCTCGTGGTACAGAAAGTCCGTGACATCGAGCGTCAGCGTCAGCCGGTCCGGGGTGTCGGCCGCCATGCCTAGGGCCGCCGCAACAGCTCGCACCAGTGGCGATAGAACTGGCGCTGCGCGACTTCCGAGATCTCCGGCGTGATATAGCCAGGCAGGCCCCCGGCTTTCCACGCGCTCTGGCCGGGGTAGCCGTCTTCGTACTCGATGGCCATCGAGTAGTTGAAGGCGTAGCGCTGGGCCACAGGCGTCTTGAGGTTCTCGCCTATCCGGCTGAAGTTCTCGTGATCGTCCGGCGCCACCAGGCCCGCACCCGATTGGCGCTCCATGAGCACGAACGCCGCGTGCTTCTTGACGCTCTGTGGTGCGTCCTTCTCCACCGCGCACCACTGCCACACCTCGGACTTGTGTGGCCCCCGCGGCTGCCACAGGATGAGACCACGCCCGTACAGGGCGCTGCCTGTCCCGATGGTGGAGAAGTTGGGGAAGGTGTTGCCGTTGTGGTAGCTGTAGGGCTGGCCGGAGCAGTCCTTGATCAGCTCGCCAAGCCGGCGGTGGCGCTCCTCAACCCACTCGACGGCTTCGGGCCCGAGCCGTTCGGCCTGCTGGAGGTCCTGCTGATAGGAGGCCGTCCCGACCTTCAGCTCGCCCATGGCGTGCACGGGGCCGTGGCCATAGCCTATAACCGCGCCGAGTGATTGATCCTTTTCGGTTTGGGCCTGCTGCTGGACGCTGGGCGCGCTCGCAATCCGCTGGTCGGAGGCGGTGCCTGCCGCCAGCAGCTTCAGGACCGAGGCATGCGTCACTGGGAAGTGATACTCGTCGCTGCCGAAGTTCTCGGCCAGCAGCTTCCAGTTCACCGGCATGATGTATCGTTCGCGTCCGGGCACCACCTCCAGGCCCCCCAGGTGCGGCACCGTCAGGAAACGGTCCAGGTACCAGCGGGCGTCGCCCAGGTAGTCGTCGAGCGACTCGGCGTCCGGATCCCAGCAGGCGAAGATCAGACCAGCGTAGGTTGCTACCCTGGCCTCCGCCAGCCCGTTGCTGGACTTGTCCAGGCGGCCGTAATAGACCTCATCGAGGAAGGGGACGCCGGTAAGGGCGCCATCAAGGCCGTAGGACCAGCCGTGGTAGCTGCAGGTGAACGTGCGGGTGTTGCCCCGGTCGAACAGACACACTTTGTTGCCGCGGTGCCGGCACTTGTTCAACAGCACATGGACTTTGCCGCCATGGTCGCGGACCACCATGACGGCGTCTTCGCCCATATAGTTGGAGATGTAGTCGCCCGGCTTAGGCACCATCGTCTCGTGGGCGACGAACAGCCACGAGCGCGCAAACAGGCGCTCGAGCTCCAGACGATAGATCGCCTCGTCGCTGAACACGCGGTTGTCGATGAAGCCGCGCTGGAGGTCGACTAGGCCGATGGTGGGATCGGCGGGGCTTACAACAGCCATTCGCTCATAGCCTCCGTACATCCATGTGGCTCGGTGGACATGGACCGCCAGTATACTACGGCCTATTCGACTGGGAACGACACTTTAGGAGAGAACCATATGCGGCCAGGCACCTCCACGCGAAGATACGGCGTACTCGCGGCGGCAGTCTTGCTGCTCGTGAGCTGCGGCGGTCAAGCCGCTGCGCCAAGCGCCACCCCATCCCCGGCGGCGCCTTCTGCAGCGGCCGCCTCGGCCAAGCCGTCCTCGGCGGTGCCGGCAACCGCAGCGGCTTCTGGCGCGGCCTCTGCAAAGCCCGCGGGCAGCGCGGAAGCCAAGCCTTCAGCCGCGGCGGCGCCGTCGGCTGCCGCGAAGGCCGCCAGCTGGGACGAGCTGCTCGTGGCTGGCAAGAAAGAAGGCACTGTCGTCGTGGCCGGGCCGCCCATCGCGCCCTTACGGGACGCCTACACCCAGCAGTTCCAGAAAGACACGGGCATTCAGCTCCAGTACCTCGGCTTGCCCACGAACGAGCTGTCTACACGTGCCGAGCGCGAGGCCGAAGCGGGCAAGTCGACGATTGACGTGCTGCAGAGCGGCGGCAGCGAGCTGTACACCATGCTGCCCAAGAACCTGCTGGCGCCGCTCGCCCCGAAGCTGGTGTTGCCGGAAGTCGTCGATCCGAAACAGTGGAAGGGCGACCAGGGCCTCAAATGGATGGACCAGCAGAAGCAGTTTGTGGTGGTTGGCTCCAACTGGGTCATGACCGATCTGTTCATCAACACGCAGATGGTTCAGCCGGGCAGCATCGCTTCCTGGAAGGACCTGCTCGACCCGAAGTGGAAGGGCAAGATCGCCTCGCAAGATGCCCGCGGCGGCGGGCCGGGTCAGGCTGTGGCGCGCTACCTTCTGGCCAAGTTCGGCACTCAATTCGTCGTCGATCTGTACAAGGGCCAGCAGACAGTGCTGATCGCGGATCAGCGCCAGGTGGCCGAAGGCGTAGCCCGCGGCACGTACCCCATCGGCTTGGGGCCAGTGCAGGCCGACGTAGAACAGTTC
>DAIUFO010000318.1:0-4852 GCA_036844545.1 Chloroflexota bacterium | reverse complement strand
CCGCCAGGGTAAGGCCGTTGGCAACGTCACGGGCTTCTTTGTCCATGATGATGCCCCGGGTCCAGACGGTTATTTCGTGATAGAACGACATTCTTCCTCCAGATCTTGAATTCCGGCTTAGCGTGGTCAGAGCGAGTCTCCCCGGCTGTGGATGGCGGCCTCGATGCCGTCGAGGTGGCGGACCATGGCCTCGAAAGCGCCATCAGGATCGCGCCGTTTGATGGCCAGCAGCAGGTCGGCGTGGCCCTCGACCGAGCGGCGAGCCCGCTCCGGGGATTGCAGGTTGCGCTTGCGGGACTCGCGCAACAGGTCCATGCAGGACTCCACCAGCAGCAGCAGCACGCGGTTGCCCGAGGCGCGTGCGAGCCGGTGGTGGAAGCTGGTGTCCTCCTCGATGGCCATCCTGCCGGCGCGGACCTTGGCCTGCTGCTGCCGCACGAGCTCGTCGAGAGCTTCGATGTCGGTGCTGGAAGCCTTCTCGGCGGCGAGCCGGGCCAGGTGCGGCTCGATCACCTTACGGGTCTCCAAGATGTCCCGAAGCAGGTGCTTGCGGCCGCGCAGCAGGAGCGCCAGTGGCTGGACCAGGTCCGCGTCCGAGACCTCCTTGACGAAGGCGCCCGAGCCCTGGCGGCTCTCGATCACACCCATCAGCTCCAGCTGGCGCATGGCCTCGCGGACTGATGGGCGCGAAACGCCGAGCTGGCTGGCCAGCTCGCGCTCGGACGGCAGCCGGCGGCCGGCGGTCAAGTTGCCGTCGCTCATCAGCTGCAGGATCTGGGTGACAATGTCCTCCCACAGGCGCGAGCGCTTCACCGGCTCCAGCGAGAGCGGCGGGGAAGGCAGAGCGGCGAGGGAGCGGGCCATAGCTGCCGTGGGCTGTCAGCCGAGGTGTGCGAAGCGCTTGTCGCGCTTCTCGACGGCTCGCAGGACGTCCGTTTTGGTCTGGTTCCAAGCCTCGCGGAAGCTGGGGATGTTGATGGCGTCCTGCTCGAAGCGGTGAATCAAGGGGCGTCCGCCGGGAGCGGCGTTGTAGTCGCTGGCATGAGTAAAGCCGACTTCGCGGGTTTCCGGGTCGAAGGTGACGAAGTGGGCATTCGCCGGATGGGACTGCACTTCATCGCGCGTTTTCTCGAGCACGGTGTTGAATGGCGTATTCAGGACATCCATAGCGGGGGATTGTATCAGATTGGTCAGGCCACCTTACCTCGACTTGGATGTATCCTCCCCGGCATGGCAACGTCGGTTATCGGGCAGCGCGCTCCACGGGTGGAGGGCGTCGGGAAAGTCACCGGGCAAGCGGAGTACACGGCCAATTTCCTGCTGCCGGGCATCGTCTGGGGCAAGGCTTTGCGCAGCCCTCACGCGTATGCGCGTATCAAAAGCATCGACGCCAGCAGGGCTCGGGCGCTGCCTGGCGTGCTGGCGGTCATCACCGCCGAGGACATCGACAACGTCCTGACCGGCCGGGCGTTGTACGACCACCGCATCCTGGCTGAGGACGTGGTGCGCTTCATCGGCGAGAAGGTGGCCGCGGTAGCGGCCGAGGAGAAGGACGTTGCCGAAGCCGCCCTCGATCTGATCGAGGTCGAGTATGAGGTGCTCGAGCCACTGCTCGATCCGCTGCGGTCGATGTCCGACGGCGCGCCGGTGCTGCACCCCGAGCTGCGCAGCTACAAGGGCCTGCCGCCGATCCCCGAGCACCTCGAGAACGTGCAGTCCTATGGCTGCATCGAGCGCGGCGACCTGGCCGCTGGCTTTGCCGATGCCGACGAGATCGTCGAAGGCACCTATTTTTCACCGATGACCCACCAGGCCTACCTGGAGACCCACGCGGCCATCGTGTCCATTGGCGACGACGGCCGCGTCCACATCTGGGCGCCGCAGAAGAACCCGTTCCGGCTGCGCGCCCAGATGGCCGAGGCGTTGGGCCTGCCCGAGGAGCAGGTGGTCTACGAGTTCACCCGTATGGGCGGTGACTACGGCAACAAGGGCGCATTGATGGATGCGCCGCTGTGCTACTACCTGGCAAAAGCGTGCGGCCGGCCGGTGCGCATGGTCATGACCTACACCGAGGAGTTCGTCGCGCTCAGCCCACGCCATCCGGCGTACATGCAGCTGCGGACTGGCATCAAGCGCGACGGCACCATCACCGCCCACGAGGTCCGGCTGATCTTCGACGGCGGCGCGTATGGCGCCTACAAGCCAGTGCCGGCGGTGGACGTCGGCGGCTGGCGCAAGGCCGGCGGCTGCTACCGCATGCCGAACGTCAAGATCGAATCTTTCATGGTCTACACCAACCACGTGCCCGGCGGCTTCATGCGGGCGCCCGCCGACTCGCAGGTGATCTTCGCGCTGGAGAGTCACGTCGACGAGATCGCCGCTCGGCTGGGCATGGATCCGCTGGAATTCCGGCGCCACAACCTACTGCGGCAGGGGGACGCCAACGCCATCGGCGAGGTCTGGCGCGACCTGCGCGCTCGGGAGGTGCTGGAGGCGGCTGTGGCTGGGTCGGACTACGGCAAGCCTAAGCCGCGGCCCAATGTCGGGCGAGGCATGGCCATCACCCACCGGCACATCGGCGGCGGGGATGGAGAGGCGATCCTGCGGATCAGCGCCGACGGATCGGTGGCGCTGATGACGGGCACACCGGACGCCGGCATGGGCGCGCACACGATGCAGCAGCAGGTGGCGGCCGAGGTGCTGACGCTGCCGCTCGATCGCGTGACGGTGGAGTTCGGCAACAGCGACGTCATTCCTCTCGACCCCGGGATCGGCGCCGGCCGGACGACCCACGTGAGCGGTCGGGCGGTGATGGCCACCGCGGAGAAGGCGGTGGAAGAGCTGCGCGGCTGGGCGGCCGAGCTGCGCGGCTGGCCGGAGAGCGAGATCGTGCTGGAGGACGGCTCCTTTACCCTCTCCCACCGCGGTGGCTGAGGGCAGGGTGAGGGAACCCTCGATGCCGGCGAAGCCCCGGTTTCCTTCGCCGAAGCAGCGGCGGAAGCGGTGCGTCGCAAGGGCGGGCCGCTGGAGATCCGCGGCGGTTACTCCGGCGGTTGGGCGGAGGAGTCCTGTTTCAACGCGCAGGTGGCTGAGGTGGAGGTCGATCCCGAGACGGGCCAGGTCACGCTGCTGCACCTCAGCGTCGCCTGCGATCCGGGCACTGTGATCAATCCGACGGCCGCCGAGAGCCAGATGGAGGGCGGCATCATCCAGGGCCTGGGCCTGGCATTCACCGAGGAGATGGCCCTCGACCCGGATGACGGCCGGGTGGTCAACCCCAATTTCGGCGAGTACAAGATCCCGGTCCTGCCGGACATCCCGCCGCTGCGGACGGCCTACCTCGAAGACGCTCCCGGACCGCTGCCGTTCGGCGGCCGCGCCCTGGGCGAGCATGGCCACATCCCAACCGGGCCGGCCATCGCCAACGCCATTCGCGACGCCGTGGGGGTGCGCATTCCATCAATGCCGTTCACGGCCGAGAAGGTGTACCGCGCGCTCAACGCACGAAGCCACTAAGATACCGGCACTCACATGATCTCGATTCGGGGGCTGGTGAAACAGTTCCGGATGGCCGACGGCACGGTGACGGCCATCAACGGCTTGGACCTGGAAGTGGCCGAGGGCGAGTTCTACGTCATCGTCGGCGCCAGCGGTTCGGGCAAGACGACGCTGCTGCGCTGCGTAGCCGGATTGGAATCACCCGACGCGGGCGAGATCACGCTGGCGGGGCGGACGGTGTCGTCGGACAGCCCGCCCTGCTGGGTGCCGCCGCATCATCGCCGGCTGGGCATGGTGTTCCAGTCCTACGCGGTGTGGCCGCACATGACGGTGTACGACAACGTGGCCCTGCCGCTGACGGACGGCGTGCAGCGCATCCCGCGGCGCGAGGTCGACGCACGCGTCCACGAGGCGCTGGAGATGGTGGAGCTGGACCATGTGGCCAAGCGGCCGGCCACCCTTCTCAGCGGCGGCCAGCAGCAGCGCGTGGCGCTGGCGCGGGCCATCGCCGTGAACTCCAAGATGCTGCTGATGGACGAGCCGCTGAGCAACCTTGACGCGCGGCTGCGAGAGGATGTGCGCGGCCGCATCCGCGACCTGGCCAAGCAGCTCGGCTCGACGGTGCTGTACGTGACCCACGACCAGGTGGAGGCGATGGCGGTGGCGGACACGATCGCGCTGCTACAGCAGGGCGAGCTGCTCCAGGCGGGCAGCCCGGCCGAGCTGTACAAGACGCCGCGGCGGACGGAGGTGGCGGAGTTCTTCGGGGCCATGAACTGGCTGGCCGGGAGCTTGGTCGCGCCCGGAGTTGCCGAGACGGCCATCGGACGGCTGTGCTTTTCCGGGGCTTGCACAGACTCGCAGCTCAGGCTCGGGTTTCGGCCGGAGGCACTCGTGCCGGTGAACGGGAAGGGCCCTCACCTAGCCTCTCCCACAGCGGTGGGAGAGGAACATGGGGAGAACGTCCTACGGGGCAGCTTGGTGTCCAGCACGTTTTTGGGCGACCAGTTCCTGTTCCGGGTGCAGGTGCAGGACCAGGTGCTGCTCGGTAAGAGCCGGCTGCAGCCGGTGGAGCACGAAGGCAGCATTCAGCTGGCGGTCGATCCCGCCGAGATCATGATTTTCCCGGAGGATTGAGATGGCTTGGTTTTTGGCGCAGCGGCGGGCGGTGAAGCCGCGTGAGGAATGGACGGTGTCACTGGACCAGCACCTGGTGTGGATGAAGGCGCAGCACGAGGCGGGCACGATCGCCCTATCCGGGCCGACGCCCGACCGCAAAATCGGGATGTACCTGATCCGGGCCAAGGACCGGGCGGAGGCCGAAGGCATCGCCGCGGGTGACCCCTACACGGCG
>DAIUFO010000317.1:0-4885 GCA_036844545.1 Chloroflexota bacterium | reverse complement strand
GTGGTTATCTCCGGCCTGGTGACAAGCGAGAATGGCTCGGTCTGAAGATGGGCAATGACTCGAACTCCCAGTCCTTGAAGAGCCGAGCGGACGGTCGTGCCGGTGGCGCTGGTGAACTGGATCTCGCCGGCTTGTAACGCTGCCATAGCCGCCGGCGTCGCCATCTGCACGAGCGTGACTTCCAATCCCTGCGCATTGAAGAAGCCCTGATCCTTCGCTGCTTGCGACGAGAACGCCGTCAGCGAGGCACTGGGATCTGCCAGGATGACCTTTCTGAGCTGGCTGGCAGACGCTGGGGCGCCCGCCGAAGCCGCGTTCGTGAGTTTCGACGCCGCCGTCGATGGCGCCGCCGGCTGTGGCGCGCCGCAGCCGGCCATCAACAGCGCAGCTGACGCCATAGTGGCGAAGGTCCAGGCTCTTCCAGACTTCAGCATCCGCCGATTGTAGCCAGGCCTCAGGCCAGAACCCCCTCGTCTGTCAGTCGCTGGATATCCGCCGCCGACATACCCAGCAGTTCGCCGAACACGTAGCCGTTGTGCTGCCCGAGCATGGGCGCGGGCCGCCGCGGTGGGCCGGGCAACGCGGACAGCCTGATGCTCAATCCCGGGTAACGCCAAGTGCCCAACACCGGATGGTCGATGTCCCAGTAGAAGTCCCTGGCCTGGAGGTGGGGGTCCTCGAACACCTCCCAAGCCGCTCGCACGGCGCCGGCCGGAACCCCCGCTTGCTGCAGCAAGCGTTCAACCTCGACGTCTGAAAACTGACGGCTCCACTCGGCGAGGTGCGCGTCGATGGCAGATCGAAACTCGGAGCGGCCGGGCGCAGTGTCCAAGCGAGCCTCTGCCGCCCAGGTTGGGCTGCCCATCGCCTGGCGCAGGCGCTGCCACTCGTCGTCGGTCGTTACCTCTATGACGCACCAGGCGTCCTCGCCCTTGCAGGGGTAGCAGCCCGCTGGCGCAGACTGGACGAGCCGGCCGTCGCCGTAGCGCTCGGTGACGCTATTCATGAAATAGTCCAGGTAAGAGACGCCGAGCGTGGCGGCGGCGGCCTCCAACTGGGCCAGGTCGATGTGCGTGCCCTCGCCCGTCTGGCTTCGGTGAAAGAGAGCAGCCAGCACCGCGAACACCGCGTGCTGCGCCGCCACGTAGTCCACGAAGGAAGAATGCGAGTAGCCCCACAGGCTGGTGAGCCCCGAGTAGGAGTGGAGCGTCGGGCCGAAGGAAAGGTAGTCCTTCAGCGGTCCGGTGCGGCCCATGCCCTGCATATCCAGCAGGATGACGTCGGACTTTATCGCCTTCAGTTGCTCGTAGCTCAGCCCCCACTTCTCCAGCACGCGGAAGCTGAAGTTTTCGACCACCACGTCGCAAATGCCGGCCAGCTGACGAATCAACTCCTGGCCCCTCTCCAGGCTGAGGTCCACCGCCACGCCCAGCGTGTTTCGGTTGAAGTAGCCGAAGCCCGGGGCAGTCGGAGCGCCGGTTGGCTCCAGGCTGCTGCCAACCCCGGCCGAGCTGGAATGCCGCGTGTTGTCCCAGCGCCGGCGCGACTCGACCTTGATCACCTCAGCGCCGAGGTCCGCCAGGTAGCGGGCCGCGGTGGGTCCGGCAAACGCGGTGGTGAAGGTCAGCACGCGCACGCCCGCGAGTGGCGCGGAGGAGCTCAAACGCCATCCTCGGCGCAGAGCACGACGTTCGCTGACCGGAGCGCCGCGATCTCGGCCCGGGAATAGCCGAGCTCATCGGCCAGAATGCCGGCAGTATGCTCGCCCAGACGCGGGGCTGGCTGGAGGTTCCAGGCGCCGGCGGTCATCCTGTAGGGTGCGCCGGCCATTTTGTGCGGTCCCAACCCGGGTGTGGTCATGTCCTCGAAGAAGCCCCGCGCTTCGATCTGCGGGTCGGCGGCAAACGTGGCCACCGTGTTGATGGGACCGCACGGAACGTGCAGGCGCTGGGCTTCCTGTACCAACTCGCGCTGCGAGCGCGAGGCAAAAGCGGCGGCCACGATCTCGTCCAGCTGATCCGCATGAGCTTCGCGGTAGCCGCGGTCGTTCCACTCCGGGCCGGCGATCTCGGCCGGGTTGTCCAACAGCTCTTTCAGTCCCTGCCAATGCCCAAGCAGGACGATCGTCAGCTCCACGCCGCCATCGGCGCAGTCGTACGTGCCACCTGGCGCGAGCGTCGGATTGTATACCCGGTCGTGCCGGGCGGTGACGAACTGCTCACGCGGCCGCGGGTTGACCTGCGCGGCCAGCACATCCAGAGCGGCAACGCTGACATGCTGGCCAAGGCCGGTCTTCTGGCGTGCCAGGAGTGCGCACAAGATGCCGCTCGCCGCGTCGACCGCGGCCAGGTCAAGTGGGATCTGGCCCGGCGCAGCGACAGGCGGGCCCTGAGGCGGGCCGATGGTCTTCATAATCCCGCTCATGGCGAACACTGTCTGGCTGGTGGCGCGATAGCCGCTGTAGGGCCCCTCGCCAAACGGACTGATCGAGGCCAGGATGAGGCCAGGGTTGAGGCGGCTGAGCTCGTCGTAGTGCAGCTCGCTTCCCGTCTGGATGATGACGTCTGCCCAACGGACCAGGCGCTCGAATACCTCTTGCCCTTGCCCGCTGGCCAGATCGAAGGCCAAGCTGTGCTTGTTGGTGTTGTAGTACGCCCAGAACAAGCTCTCGTTGGACTCGATCTGGTCACCCTTGAACGGCTTCATGCGCCGGCCGCGGTCGCCCTCGAGTGGCTCCAGCTTGACTACTCGAGCGCCGAGGTCGGCCAGCAGCTTGCCGCAGTACTGGCCGCTCGGGCCGGTCAGGTCCACCACCCGCACACCGTTCAGCACGGGATGGACTATACTGGCCCGCGTTATCGAGGTGCGAATGAAGCGATTGCTTGCCGTCTGTTGCGTCCTGGGGACGCTTACCACCGCCTGCGGATCCTCCGGCGCAGCGCAGCAACCCTCCAACGGAGGCAGCCCCAAGCCGGGGGCCACCGGCGGCGCAGCCGGCTCGGCAGGAGCAAATCCGCGGGCCATCAAGGCCGAAGGGAAGGCCGTGGGCTACGGCGTGCTCGTCGATTCGCAATGGAAGACGCTGAACGACCTCATGCAGAAGCGCTACGGCGTTCCCGTGGAGAACTTTCGCGGCGACACCGGGGCGGTCGTCGGCCGCATTCACACCGAGGAGCAAGCCGGCAAGCACCTGTGGGACATGGTGGTCCTCGAGGGGGCCTTCCAGGACGGATTGGCGTCTGAGGGCTACCTGCAGAAGCTGTCGCCTGAACTGATCGGCCGATTTCCGGCGAAATGGCGGGATCCCAAGGGCAATTGGGTGACGTTCACGCTGTTCCCGGTGACCGTCCTGTACAACACCGACCTCGTGCCGAAGGGTCAGGAGCCAAAGTCGCTGGACGACCTGACCGACCCGAAGTGGAAGGGCAAGATCGCCATGACCGATCCGGCCCTGAACGAGGCTTTCATTCGCTGGTTCCAGGTCATCCGCGAGAAGAAGGGCGCAAAGGCGGACGAGTACTTCAAGGCCCTGGCCGCCAACAATCCGACCTTCTTCCAGTCGGGCCTTACCGTCTCAACCAACGTCAACCAGGGGCAGTTCTCGATTGGCATCGGCTTCATGACGCACGTCCTGTCGGTTGGCGGTCCTAACGGCCATATAGGCTTCATGAAGCAAGACCCGATGCCGACCACCAGCGGCTCCTTTGCGCTATCGGCAAACGCGCCACACCCCAACACCGCCAGGGCGATGGCCGACCTCTTCCTGTCGTCCGAGTTCCTGCAGCCCTCCGGTGATCTGGGCTATCCGGTCACCCTGCCAGGCATTAAGTCGGCCATCGCCGAGGCCAACGGCCTGAACTACGAGGACGTGCCGCAACTCGCCCCGGACAAGTTCAACGAGGCGCAAACGTACTTCAAAGGGATATTCAAGAAGTAAGCGCGCTCAGTCTGCCCCTTCCTCGAGCTCGGGGGACGGGTCTGGCCCGTGGTAGGGATTGGACGCTGACCGGCATCGCCGGCGGGCTGGCCATCGCGCTCGCGCTGTTGCTGTGCCTATATCCCACGGCCATGCTGCTGCGCGGCAGCCTGTCGGCCGGCGCACTCGGCAAATTCGGAGCGCTGACGCTGCGCAACTACGTCGCGGTGTACACCAGCGCCGAGACCTATCAGCTGTTCGGAGTGACCCTGCTGTACGCTGCTGCCGTAGCAGTGGCGGCAGTTCTGGTGGGCCTGCTGCTGGCCTGGATCGCGGTTCGGACCGACACGCCGCTGGCCAGCGAAATGGGCTGGCTGGTGTTCATTCCCTACGCCATCCCCGGCACATTGACGTCGGTTGCCTGGATCCTGCTGGCGAACCCCAACACGGGCTTCCTCAACGTTCTGGCTCGGCGGATCAGCGGCAGCGACGTCACACCGTTCAACGTCTACTCCTTTCTGGGCATGGTGTTCGTTGCCGCCGTGCCGGCAACCATCCTGTCCTTCACGTTCCTGGCGGTGGCGCTGCGGGCCATGGACCCGTCGTTCGAGGAAGCCAGCGGCATGGCCGGCGCCGGACCGCTGCGCACCCTGTGGCGAGTCAGCATCCCGCTCATCCGGCCGGCCGCGCTGTCGATGCTGACCATTCTGCTGATCCTGGGACTCGAGTCGTTCGACGTGCCGGCGTTCGTGGGCATCCCAGCCAGGATTTACGTCTTCACCACCCAGATCTTCGTGCAGACGTCGGTCAAGATCCCGCCGGATTACGCCATGGCCGCCACGTATGGCATGCTGCTCCTGCTGTTGACTCTGGTGCTGACGTATGCCTATCAGCGCAGCCTGGCTCAGCCGGAGCGCTACGCCACGATCAGTGGCAAGGCCTTCCGGCCGAGGCGCATCAAGCTCGGGC
>DAIUFO010000316.1:0-4926 GCA_036844545.1 Chloroflexota bacterium | reverse complement strand
CGCACGACCGCAAGCGGGTGGAGTTCTATTCCGAAGTGCGCAAGGGCGAGCTCACATACATCATTCGCGAAGCCGGCGGGGCGAGCCAGGACAGCGTCACCACCGACCCGCGGATGGTGAAAGAGTTTCGCGAGCATCTGCTCCGCGACGGCTACTTGGAGGCCTCCTAGCCAGTCCATCCGGTCTGAGATGAACGCCTCAGCAGCCCCGCCGCGGCGCGGGCATGGATGGTAGGCTAGAAGTCCAAAGCGAGCCAGCAGACAGAGCAGGAGCCAAACGCCACGCCCGTTTCGATCATCCCCTCGCCCACCGCCTGGAGGGACGGTCCCATGATGCTCGACGACGAGGACGTGGTGGCCGTGTGCCGCATCGGCTTGTTCCAAAACCTGTCGCCCAAGGACATCATGTTCCTGGTCCGTGTCAGCCACACCGTGGTTGCCGAGGAAGGCGCCACCGTGATCTCGCAGAACTCGATTGGCGACTTCTTCTGCATCATCGTTGATGGCCTGCTGCGCATCCGCATCAACGTTGGCGGCAAGAGCATCGTGGTTGCCTACCTCACCCGCGGCCAGTATGTGGGCGAGAAGGCCATCATGGAGGGCACCCTGCGCAACGCCACCATCGAAGCGGCACGAGAAACGCGGCTGGTCCGCGTGCCTGGGTTCACGTTCCGGCGGATCATGTCGCGGCCCGAAAACCGCGGCGCGTTCGAGAGGGTCAATATCCTGCGTGCCAAGAGCAATGCCCGGCTCGGAGTCAAGTAACCCGCCCATTCCCGGATAATCGGGAAGATGGTCGGAAACATACCGCGGCGGCTGGCGGGGTTGCCTATGACAGGATCGCAACGCTCGACTGTCGCTCGCCGGGAGGGGACTGCCAGCCGCTAATGGCTTTCCGGCCATCTTCCTAGGATGGGCTACCCATTGGCGGGCGTCCGCGTGCTGGCGATGGAAGCCGCTGTGGCCGGCCCGTTCGCTACGCGGCACCTGGCCGACCTGGGCGCGGACGTCGTCAAGATCGAGCGGCCCGAGGGCGATTTCGCCCGCCGCTACGACGCCGCGGTCAACGGCCAGTCGTCCTATTTCGTGTGGCTCAACCGCGGCAAGCGCAGCGTCGTGCTGGACTGGTCCAAGCCGCGCGACCGTGAGGCGCTGCAGCGGCTGCTGGAGCGCTCGGACGTGTTGGTCCACAACCTCGGGCCCGGCGCCATGGAGCGGCTGGGCCTGTCGGCGGCGGAGCTGAGCGCCAGCTATCCGCGGCTCATCCATGCCGGCATCTCCGGTTACGGCAGCGGCGGCCCCTACGAGACCAAGAAGTCGTTCGACCTGCTGGTGCAGGGCGAGAGCGGTGTGATCTCGCTCACCGGCACGCCCGATCAGGCGTGCAAGGTGGGCATCTCGATCGCGGACCTCACGGCAGGCATGTACACCTTCTCATCCATCCTGGCGGCCCTGATCGAGCGCCAAAGCAGCGGCACAGGCGCGGCCATCGACATCTCCATGCTGGAGTGCATGGCCGAATTCAGCGGCGGCCAGCTGTACACCTACGAGTACAGCGGCGTGCAACTGGAGCGCGCTGGCTGGCGGCACAACATCATCGTGCCCTATGGACCCTACCGCTGCGGCGGCGGCAGGTTCGTGAACCTGGCGGTCCAGAACGAGGGCCAGTGGCAGCGCCTGTGCGCGGTGGTTCTCGAGCGCCCAGCGCTTGCCGCCGACCAGCGCTTCGACACGAACGCCAAGCGGCTCCAGAACCGCCGCGATCTGGAGCCGCTGATCGAGCAGGTGCTGGGCCAGCTGGCCGAGGACCAGGTCCTACGCCGCCTCGACGCAGCCGACGTGCCCTACGGCCGCCTCAACGACATGAAAGACGTGCTGGAGCACCCCCAGCTCGCGGCCCGCGACCGCTGGAGCGACTACCCAACCGAAGCCGGACCCGTCCGCATGCTCAAGCACCCCATGAACCTGGCCGGCCTGCCCCAGCGCGCCGACGCCGTGCCCGCCATCGGGCAGCACACCGAAGAAGTCCTAGCCGAGCTGGGCCTGGCTTAGACGCTCATGCGGAGCGCGATGCCTCGTCCAAGTCAATCCCGATAACGCTTGCTATGCGATTCATGTCCACGTCGCTGGCGAGCAAAGAGGCTCCTTCCCGCCAGGCCACCGCCGCGATCATGCAGTCCACGACTCCGCGTGGTGTTACGCCCGCTGCACGGCAGCGTCGATAGATCCGAACCGCTCCGTCGAAGTCAGTCTCCACATCGAAATGGAGTACTTCGAAGTTGAGCATCATGTCGCGCAGACTGGCTTCCCGTTGGTCGGTTCGGGCGCCAATCAGCACCTCCATCAGCACAGGCTCGGTGACGGCGAGCTCAGTCCTCGCCAGGAGCAACTCCCTTAGGCGAAGGTGCACTGGGCTTCCAGTGGAGCGATCGTATTCAATCCAAGCCGAGGTGTCGGCCAGGATCATTCAGCGCCGCGAGGGCCCCGGTCGGGTGGGACCTCACCGATAGCGTGTGCACCCTCCATGGCCAAAAGCTCTTCCCGCGTCCATGCCGGTCGCCCGCCGACAATGCGCAGTGCCAAATCTACCGCCGCGGTCTTGGTACGCACGCCATAGCGCTTCATGATCCGCTGCACATAGGTGTCCTCGATCTCAATGTTCGTCCGCACCTTACTCATACACCAAGAGTACACGCCGCCACCCAAGCTTGCACGGTAGAACGCAACGTCGATAGCGGAATCGCCCCGTGAGCCACTTACCCGCCGGCCGGCGATGGCTCCCGGCCGGGCATCTTCCACGTGAACACCTACAATCCGCCCTCGCGGCCGCGGCAACGCGCTCGGTCGCCATCGTGTCGCCGTCCGGCCGTCGCGGACGCCGTCGTGCAAGTTCTCGAGGTACTGGTCCATATAGCGCCCAAACGCCTGATAGCGGGCGACGAGCTGGTCCATGTGCTCGGGCGTATCGATCGGGTGCCAGTTCAGCAGCTCCGGCAGCCACACCTGCGGGCCGCCCATTTGGTCCACCGCCATCTCGTCCAGCCGGAATGGCAGCGCCGCCAGACCCTGCTCCGCGGCCAGCCGCGGCATGTCGCGGCTGACGCGCTCGTCGCGCTGCAGCTCCCCCTCCGGAATGCCCTCCAGCCGGCGCAGGACGTCCTGGAAGGCGCTCTCCTGCGCGGCGCGCCCCTCTGGCCCCGCGTCGGGCAGCCGGTCGTTGTAGCGGAAATCGCCGAAGAAAGTCGCGATGGTCGGGTCGCGCCGAAGGATGCCCTCCCAGTAGTCAGAGGCAAGCTGAGCAAGCGCTTCGGAGGCGGTCATTCCCCCCGATTCTAGGACCCCGTGCGGCATGTGGCGGACGTGCGCAGTCGCCGTCCGCGTAGGACCTCGCCGTCCGCGTAGGACCTAGGGCTGGGGGCGCTCCTGGTTGGCTACCTGCCGCAGCGCGTCAACTTCCGCCCGCAGGTCGCGGACCTGGCGCTGCCAGTACAGGATGTAGGCGAACAGCCCGGCCCAGATCACCAGGAAGGCGGCGAACAAGTAGCTCATGCTTCAGACTCCAAAATCCCGGCTGCCAGCGCATCGACTTCGTGATGCAGCTGCTCCACCGCCATGCGCTCGCGCAGCAGCCAAGCGAAGAGGATCGTGAACGTGATCAGGCATAGGAATAATGCCGCCAGCATGCTGCCGGGCAGAGTCGGGCCGGCGGGGTTGGCAACGGTCGGCTGAGGGTGCAGCGTGCGCCACCACGTGACCGACATGTGGACGATGGGCACGTCGACGAAGCCGACGATGCCCAGCACGGCGGCGTAGCGCGCCGCCCGGACCGTCGTCCTGCCGATGGACGAGCGCAGCATCAGATAGGCGACGTAGATGAACCACATCACCAGCGTTGAGGTCAGGCGAGCGTCCCACGTCCACCACGTGCCCCAGATGGTCTTGCCCCAAATGGACCCGCTGATCAATACCAACGTCGTGAACACGACACCGATCTCGGCCGCCGCATAGGCCAGCATGTCCCACTTGGGCTTGGCCGTGCGGAGGTAGGCAATGCTGCCTACGAACGTGCAGAAGAAGGCCAGGTAGGCGTCCCAGGCGAGCGGCACGTGGAAGTAGAAGATCTTCTGCGGCGGTCCCTGGGTGCGCTCGATCGGCGCGTAGATGAACACGGCGTACAGCGACAGCGCCATCAGGACCGCTGTCAGCCAGGCGAGCACGGTATTGAGCTCTGAGCTCTGAGCTCTGAACTCTGAGTTCTTGACCGGTCGCTCCAGTGTAGTTATGCCCATCTCAGTCCTCGATCACGAACTCGAATACCGCGAACGACACGGCCAGAAATATAGCGTCGAAGGCCAGCACCAACCCCAGCCAGGGGTAGCCGTCCTGAGCCGCGCCAAAGGCCAGCGCCGTGGCTTTCACGGAGCCGATGATCACCGGCATCGCCACTGGGAACAGCAGCACCGGCAGGAAAATCTCTCGGGCTCGCGTGTTGGCCGACATGGCGGCGAACAGCGTGCCGACCGTGGCGAAACCGAGCGTGCCGGCCGGCACGACCACCGCCAGCCGGGCTACGTCGAACGGCACGTCGAAGAACGCGCCGAACACCGCCAGCGTCACTGCCTCCACGGCCAGCATGAACAGCAGGCTGGCCAGCAGCTTGGCCAGGTAGATGGCGCCGCGGTCTACAGGCGCCAGCAGCAGCCCCTCCCAGGTGCCGCGGTCCTTCTCGACAGCGAAGGCTCGGGTGAAGCTGAGCACCCCGGCAAAGATGAACGTGACCCACAGGATGCCCGGCGCCGCCGCCGGCAACGCCGCCCGCTGCGGATCGAAGGCAAAGTCGAACACCAGCAGCACCAGCAGGCTGAACACCACCAGCGACAGCACCACCTCGCGCCGCCGCCACTCCGTCACCAGATCCTTCCAAAGC
>DAIUFO010000315.1:4393-4927 GCA_036844545.1 Chloroflexota bacterium | reverse complement strand
GGCCTGGTTCGTGTACGACCAGATGGGAATGTCCTCGAGCGTGGGTATCACGACCTTCGCTGCGTTGGCCCCGGCGCTTATCTTCCCACCCATCGCCGGTGTTCTGGCGGACCGCTTCGACCGGCGTACCCTGCTTGCCTACACCTACATCGTCAATCTGGCCGCCAACCTGCTGCTGGCCGCTCTGGCCTTCAGTGGCAGGCTTCAGCTCTGGCACGTCGTCGCGCTCTCCGCGGTCAATGGCGCCGCACGCTACTCCCAACAGCCTGTCTCTCAAGCGCTGGCGGCCAACCTCGTTCCCCGGCGCACGCTGCTCAACGCGCTATCGCTCATGGCGGCCGCCACCCAGTTCGCCCCGCCGCCAACGAAGGACCCGATCGTCACGGAGGCCGCCCACACGCTGCAGCTGGACCAGCTGCGCGCCTTCTACGGCAAGGCCGAGCAGGTCAGGGGCATCAGTCTCGAGTTCCCGCCCAATCAGGTGACCGCCATAATCGGCCCGTCCGGGTGCGGGAAGTCCACCATGGTGCGCTG
>DAIUFO010000315.1:0-4383 GCA_036844545.1 Chloroflexota bacterium | reverse complement strand
CCCGCCTCGCGGGATCGCTCCTGGTTACCCCGATCCTGTTGCTCCTGGGAGCGCCCACCGCCTTCCTCGCATGCACGCTCTTCTACGGGATTGGCTTATTCCAGCTCCTCCGAGTCGAGACTCGATCGAGCGGCGGCGTTAGGTCGGGCGTGAGCTTCTTCCGCAGCTTCACGGGAGGCATCAGCTACATGGCGGGTCAACCGCTGATCGCCATGGTGACGGTGCTGGTCTGCTTCCACTGCGGCCTGACCATGGCGTATGAGTCGTCTATGCCGGCCTTCGCTCACCGGCAGTTGGGGCATGAGAGCCTGTTCGGGGTCTTGATGACGGCCGTCGGCCTCGGGTCCGCGGTAGGGAGCATCTACGTCGGTGGCATACGCAGCGCACTGGCGCGAGGCCGGCTGGTGCTGGCGATGGGCCTGCTGAGCGGACTCGGGCTGATGGCCCTCGCTATGGCCCCCAACCTCGCCGTGGCGTACGGCGCGGCCATCGTGATGGGCTGGAACCAGGCTGCGTTCATGACCCTGGCGCAGGCGGTCACACAGTCGCTGGCAGCGGATGAGTTTCGCGGTCGCATCGCCAGCATCAATACGTTGAGCCTGCAGGGCTTCATGGCCGTCATGAATCTCGGCAACGGCTACTTTGCCGACTCCTTCGGCGCTTCACGGGTGCTGTGGGTGGACGGCAGCCTATTCGTGGTGGTGATGCTGCTAAGCCTCGCGTTTGCCCTGCCACGTCGCGTTTACATGTCGGGCATTCCAGCGGAGGCCCATGCGCTCGCAGGATAACGGGTGCCGGCGCCTCGCTCGTAGCAGGATCCGCCGGCCGGGCGGAACGATGGACTCAGTGGTAGGTGGACTACCGGCCGTCGCACTGGTTGAACACGCCGAGAAACCAACAATTCGCCAAGAAAGGGAGCGAGCTATGAACGAGCTGAAGCCACCGGCGAGTACGGCAGAGCGAGTACCCGGAACCGATGCGCGATTCCACATGGGGGCATACGCCGGCCGCATGCGCGCCGCGGCCGACGCCCTACTCAGCAATCTCAGCGCTAAGCAACTCGCGCGGTCTTTGACAATTATGTCATCTCCGAACACGATCGGCAGATGCTGAAGTGGATTCGCTCCGAGGCGAAAGGCTTGCCGGGTTCGGCGATGAACTCCGCGCAGTTCGAGAAGTTCAGGAACGGCTGGGCGGGTTTGGCTTGGAGCAATTCACCTTTGCTTGGGCGGGGAAGGCGGAACGCGGCAAGTCGCATTACTACCGGGTCCAAGGACCCGAGTTTCTGGTCGAGTTCGAGAACGCTCAGCCTGGCGGTGTACTGCCGGGCGAGGGCAACCATATCCACACCGTCTGGCGAGACCCAGAGAACGACTTCGGCGACGACCTCCTCTTGCGCCACTACGCGCAGGAGCACCTGCCATACGTCGTGACCCGGATGCAGAGCTCGATGCCCTGATTGTCACGTTACCGTCGCCGATCAACTCGCTTCCATGCTCATCTTGAGACCGCCACACGAGGGAGAAGAGCCCAGGATGAGGGGTAACACCCCGGAGGAGAAACACCATGGTTGACGTCGGTAAAGCGCGCGTGATCGCGCTCGAAGAACACTACTGGGCGCCGGGAATCGCCGAGCACCTGGACGGCGGAAGGCTGCCCAGACAGACTGAACGTCTGCTCGATCTCGGCGCTCTCCGGCTCGAGGAGATGGACGAGGCCGGCATCGATTTGCAGGTCATCTCCCATTCACCACCGGGAACCCAAAACCTGAATCCGGAGACCGCGGTCGAGCTCGCCGCGAAGGCCAACGACCATCTCCATGCCGCCGTCACGGCCAATCCGGGCCGTTTCGCCGGCTTCGCCGTTGTGCCGACCCCTGACCCACTCGCGGCCGCCGCAGAGCTGGAGCGCTCGGTGCCGAAGCTTGGCTTCAAGGGCGCGCTGATAGCGCCCCTTACCGGCGGCGTCTTTCTCGACGACCGTCGGTTCTGGCCGATTTTCGAACGTGCACAGGCGCTTGACGTGCCGATTTATGTCCACCCGGGCGCTCCCCATCCAGCGGTCTTCGACGCCTACTACAGGGACTATTTCGACGAGTTCCCGTCCATCGCTACCGCCGGCTGGGGCTACACGGTCGAAACAGCCACCCAGGCAATCCGCCTCATCCTGAGCGGTGTCTTCAATGAGTATCCCGACCTCAAAATCATTCTCGGCCACATGGGCGAATCGATCCCGTTTTCGCTCACCCGCATCGATGAGGCCCTCTCGCGGCGGCGCGAACGCTTTCCGTTTCGTGACATCTTCTGCCACAACTTCCACATCACGACAAGCGGCAACTTCTCCACCCCTGCCCTGCTCTGCTCCATCCTCGAAATGGGCGTAGACCACATCATGTTCTCGGTGGACTGGCCCTACGTCGAGAATGAGCCCGGAATGAGGTGGATGCAGACGGTCCCGCTGAGCGCCGAGGACAAGGAGAAGATCTACGGTGGGAACGCCGCGAAGCTGCTGAAGCTTTAGCTCGATATCAGCCCGTGGAGATTAGCGCGGGACGTCGGCGTGTACGCCGGAATTCGGTTCCCATGTGAGCTTCGACTTCATTCGCATAGGCGAGCATCGGTTCGCCCCCGATGCCTGGTGCCCGTCACAATTGCCAATCCTCGGCTGGCTTGCTGCGCGCACCAGCCGCATGCGCCTGGACACAAACGTGCTGCTGCTGCCGTTCCACAATCCCCTACAGGTAGCCGAGGATGCGGCGACAGTAGACGTCATGTCCGGCGGGCGCCTGGATCTGGCGGACGGATCCGGCTCGATCATCGACGAGTTCGACACTTACGGTCTGGACCCGAACGAGCGCTGGGGTCGCATGTTCGAGGGCTTGGAGGTCATCCGGCGCTGCTTCACTGAGGACGTTTTCGACCACCACGGCAAGTACTTCCACTTCCCGAACGTTCGCATGACGACCAAGCCGGTCCAACGGCCGCTGCCGATCTGGATGGGAGCCACGGCGCCCAAGACCAATCCGTCGGTCGTGGTGAGCGGGACATTCCCCCTCCGCTCATGGTGAGTCGAACCACCATCCTGCCGCAAGCTCAGGATGAGCGGACGAGAAATCCTCCGGGTAGCAATTGGCGGAGTATGGCCTTCCGGAAGGTGCACGGCAGCATATACTTGGCGCAGATTGCGTGCAGCCCCGACGACCGCGAGGAGGCGCAGGTGCCTGGCCTGATAGGTCACACGCCGTTCGTTGGCCGCCGGCAGGAGCTGGCTACGCTCGGCCAGTGTCTGGACGCGGCATCGCAAGGACAGGGACGGCTTGTCCTAGTCGCCGGAGAGCCCGGCATCGGCAAGACACGCCTGCTGTCCGAGCTCGCCGAGAAAGCGCAGGCCGAGGGCTGGCAGGTGCTGACCGGCCGTGCCTACGACACTGAGGGCATGCCGCCCTACCTCCCCTTTACCGAGGCGCTGCGCGACTATGTCCGTGTCGCGTCACTGGACGACGTGCGGGCGCTGCTCGCGGAGGTGGGACCGGAGGTGGCGCTGCTCGTGCCGGAGATTCGCCGCCGGCTGCCCGACCTCGCCGCGGTTCCGGTGGCGGCGCCAGAGGAGCAACGCTATCGCCTCTTTGAGAGCGTGTCCGACTTCCTGCTCGGGATGCCGCGGCGCTCGGAAGCGCGTGGCCTCGTCCTCACGCTGGACGATCTCCACTGGGCCGAGCAGTCCTCGCTCCTCCTCTTTCAGCACGTTGCTCGCCGGCTGACGAGCGCGCCGCTGCTGCTCGTGGGGGCGTACCGTCCGGTTGAGCTGAGCCGAGGTCATCCGCTTGCGGCGCTGCTGGCCGAGCTGCGGCGAGGCGGCGTCTCGCAACGGTTGCAGCTCGGGCCCTTGACGTCCGCCGAGGTCGGCACGCTCGTCCAGGAGCTGGCAGGCGGCGCGACGGCCGCTGCGGTCGTCGAGGCAATTGAGCGCCGGACCGACGGCAACCCCTTTTTCGTCGGTGAGGTCGTGCAGGACCTACTGGTGAAGGACCGAGACTTGCGAGCAGCGGAGGCGGCGGCCGCGGTGCTGGGTGTGCCCGAGGGCGTGCGCGAGGTCATTGAGCGCCGGCTGGAGCGCCTGAGTGCGGCGGCGAACGATCTGCTGCGGCTGGCTGCCATATTGGGAGACGGCTGCAGCTTCGCGGAGTTGCAGGCCATGGCCGCGGGTGAGAGTGCGGTCAGCTTGGACGCACTGGAGGAAGCTATCGCCGCCGGCATGCTGCGCGAAGCAGGCGAGGGCTACCAGTTCAGTCATGCCCTTATCCGGCAGACAGTCCATGACAGCCTGACACTGGCACGCCGGCAACGCTTGCATTTGCAGGCGGCCGAAGCCTTGGAGCGCGTG
>DAIUFO010000314.1:0-4948 GCA_036844545.1 Chloroflexota bacterium | reverse complement strand
TGAAACCACAGCCCGTGCTCGGGGTTCTTGCACGGCGCGGCCGGCGTCACGTTTGCGCAGCCGAACGGGACGTGCGCCGTGACCAGCGCGCTGCCCGGCGCCATCGCCTGGTAGACGCCATTGCCGCCGGGCGCCATCGGTCGCAGCACCCGCGCATCGTCCACGCCGGAGAGCCAATCGCCGGTGGGCCCGGAGGTGAGCTTCAATTGGATAGCTTGCCCCACGCGCAGCGTCACGTCATCTCGCCGCTCAGTGGTGAAGTCCAGCGTGAAGACGACTGGGCCGGCGGTCGGGGTAGGCGCGGGAGGGATCGGCGTAAACGCCGGCGCTGGGGCGGCAGGCGACACCACGAGATTCGGCGTTGGCGTAGCGCTGGCCGAGATGGCGTACACCTGCAGCCCGCTGGGCGAAGGTGCCGGCGCGGCCGCGCCACAGCCCGCTAAGGCGAGCACAAGCACGGCGAGCCAAGCTGTTCCTCTCTCATCGCAATGGGAGAGGTTAGGTGAGGGCACCCACCCGGTTCGTCCGGCGTCCGCTGGGGTGAGGGTAAGCTCCCTCACCGCAACCCTCTCCCGCCGCGGCGGGCGAGGGAGGTTCATGGCTTGATCATCGGCCGGGCGGAGGCCGGCCCGTAGAATGGCTTTGTGGCGGAGACGAACCTGTGGGCGCCCTGGCGGTTGGCATACATCAAAGGGGAGAAGGAGCCCGGCTGCATCTTTTGCACCCGTTTGGCCCGCTCGACCGACGAAAAGGACTTCATCCTCTGCCGCGGTGAGCGCTCGTTCGTCATCCTCAACGCATTCCCGTACACCAACGGCCACCTCATGATCGTGCCCTTCGACCACATTTCGGAGGTCGAGGCGCTGGCGGATGCCACCCTGGCCGAAATGGATCAGTTGCTGAAGCAGAGCATTACCGCGCTGAAGAAAGCCTTCGCTCCGCAAGGCTTCAACATCGGCTGGAACATCGGCCGCTGCGCGGGCGCCGGCGTGGAAGAGCACGTCCACGAGCATGTAGTACCGCGTTGGAACGGGGACACGAACTTCATGCCCGTGCTGGCCGACGTGACGGTGATCCCGGATATTCTCGCCGATACCTGGCGAGCGTTGATGCCCTACTTCCGCTAGCCGCGGACCACCATCGTACCGACGCCGGTGTCGGTGAACATCTCGCGGACCAGCGCATGCGGCACGCGCCCATCGATGATGTGCACGCGCTTGACGCGCTCGAGGGCGCGTCCGGCCGCCTCCACCTTAGGCAGCATGCCGCCACTCAACACACCCGCGTCGATGAGCTCGGGCACCTGGCTCACATTGAGCTCGGAGATGAGCTCGCCGGCCTTACTTTGGATGCCGGGAACGTCCGTCAGGAAGATCAGCTTCTCGGCCCGCAGTGCTGCCGCCAGCTCGCCGGCGCCCAGGTCGGCGTTGATGTTGTAAGCCACGCCGCCCTCACCCAGGCCCACCGGCGTGACGACGGGGATGTAGCCCTCGTTGAGCGCGGCCGTCACCGGCCGCAAGTTCACCCTCTTGATGCGCCCCACCAGCCCCAGGTCGCCCTCGCCGGTGTAGCGCTCGCACTCAAACAGCTTGCCGTCCAGCCCGCTGATGCCCACAGCCTCGCCGCCCAGGCCGTTGATGGCCGCCACCAGCTCCTGCTGCACCTTCCCCACCAACACCATCTTGACCACTTCCATGGTCTCCTCGTCGGTGACTCGCAAGCCCTTGACGGTCTTGCTGTCCTTACCGATGCGCTTCAGCCAGTTGCTGATGTCGTCGCCGCCGCCGTGTACCAGCACGACGTTGACCTGCAGGTTCTTGAGCCAGATGATGTCCTGCAGCACGGTGTGCTCGGACGACAGCGCGCTGCCGCCCATCTTGACCACGACCGTCTTCCCAACGAAGTAATTGATGTACGGCAGCGCCTCTTGCAGGACGCCAGCTATATCCAGGGACATCACTCTACCTATGTCGTGTAGTCGGCATTGAACGTTACGTACTCAGGCGTCATATCGCAGCCCAGGGCCGTCGCCTGGCCGCTGCCGAGGCCCAGATCGAGATCGATGCTCACCAGGGACGCTCTCATGGCCTGCGAGGCCGCCTGGGCATCGAAGGCCGTGGCCACGCCGCCGGCAACAAGCCGCAGGCCGTTGATGGACAGCCCGATCCGGCTCTCTTCCAGCCGCACCGAGGTGTTCCCCAGGGCCATGAACACGCGGCCCCAGTTGGGATCGTTGCCGTAGACAGCGCATTTCACCAGGTTCGAGGCGGCGATGGCGCGCGCCGCTTGGCGGGCATCCTCCTCGCTGCCGGCGCCCGTGACTCGAACCTGCAGCGATTTGGAGGCCCCCTCACCGTCAGCGGCCATCTGGCGCGCCAGCGACAAGGCCACGCTCTCGATAGCCTGCCCCAGCAGCTCCGCCTCAGCCGTGCCGGGCCGGACCGGCGGGTTGCCCGCGGCGCCGTTGCACAGCACCAGCAGCGTGTCGTTGGTGCTGGTGTCGCCATCGACGGTCAGCATGTTGAAGGACCGATCTGCCGCCTGCCTCACCACCCTCGGGAGCACATCCGCGTCGACTGCCGCGTCACAGGTTATGAAGCACAGCATGGTCGCCATATGAGGGTGGATCATGCCCGCGCCTTTGGCCACGCCGCCAAGGCGCACCTCGAGTCCACCCAACTCGACGGCGACCGACGCCTGCTTGCGGCAGGTATCGGTGGTCATGATCGCGTCGTTGAAGGCGTCTCCGTCGCTGCCGAGCCGCAGTCCCTTCACCCCCTCGCGCAGGCGGTCCATGGGCATCGGCACGCCGATCACGCCGGTCGACGCCACCAGCACTTGCCGCGGCTCGATGCCAAGCATCGATGCGATCGACGACGCCATGTCCGAGGCATCGCGAAAGCCTTGCTCTCCGGTGCAAGCGTTGGCATTGCCGCTGTTGGCCACGATGGCCCGAATGCCGGCGCTCGGCAGCACCTGCTGGCACCAACGCACCGGCGCGGCCCGCAGCTGGTTCTGGGTGAACACACCCGCCGCGGCGCAGTCGCTGTCCGACACGAGCAGCCCCAGGTCCAGCTTGTCAGGCGTCGAGCCCTTGATGTTCGCGCAGGTGGCAGCGGCGCGCCAGCCCTTGGGCGCCAGCAGCCCGTCAGGGATGTCGCGGATCGTATTCATCTATCCCCTCGCCCGCCGCGGCGGGAGAGGGCTAGGGTGAGGGAACCCATGGCCTTGCCGGAGCATACGCCTGAAGACCCCAGCCTCTTCCATCGCGATGGGAGAGGAACAGCTGAGGTCACGGATAAACGGCCCCGATGTCCAGGCCCAGCTCCTCTGGAAAGCCGCACATCAGGTTAGCGTTCTGGATGGCTTGCCCGGCGGCGCCCTTCCCCAAGTTATCCTCCACGGCCATCAGCACCAGGTTGCCGCTGCGCTCGTGGAAGTGCGGCATCACATACACCATATTGTTGCCGTAGGTCCACTTGGTCTCCGGCGGCCGGTCCACGATTTGGACGAACGGCTTGTCGCGGTAGAACTCCTGGTACATCTCCAGGAGCTGGCCCTTGGTGATGGCCTGGATGGCCGCCGTGTAGCAGTTGGCCAGGATGCCGCGGGTCATGGGCACCAGGTGCGGGATGAACGTCGTCTGGATCGGCTTGATCGCCCGCGGCCGCAGCCGGTTCAACTCCTGGGCGATCTCCGGCTCGTGGCGATGGCCGTCGAGCGAGTAGGCGTGCGTGTTCTCGTTGATTTCGATGTAATTGGTCATGGCCGTGGGCGTCCGTCCCGCGCCCGACACGCCCGACTTGGCGTCGATGATGATCCGCGGGCTGGCCACCCCGGTGCCGATGGCCGGAGCCAGCGCCAAGATGGCCGCCGTCGGGTAGCAGCCGGGGTTGCCCACCAACGGCGTGGCCTCGATCTCCGCCCGCCTTAACTCAGGCAAGCCGTAGACCGCGGTCTCCAGCAGCTCTGGATGCGGGTGCGTGACCTGGTACGTCTCCTCGTACGCGGCCCGGTCGCTCAGCCGAAAGTCGGCGCTGAGGTCCACGACCTTCTTGCCGCGCTTGACCAGCGGCCCGCACATCTCGGCCGAGGACTTGTGCGGCAGCGCCGAGAAGAACAAGTCGGCCTCGCCGATTTCCGGCTGGATGGTCAGGTCGTATTGGTGCAGGTAGGGGAATACGTCCGCGAGCTTCTTGCCCGCCTCCGACCGGCCGCTGACTTCGCTCAGCCTGAGCTCGGGATGTTTCAGCAGCAACCGAGCCAACTCCGCCCCGGCGTTGCCGGTAACGCCAATGATCCCGACCGTTTTCACGAAGCCGGAATTATAGCTTTCAGGAGGCTTGGCGCCCTGACTGACTGATCGCTGTATTCGTATGCCGCGGGCACCCTGGCTGACGCCTGTTCAAGCTTGGTTTGGTCGTTGGCGTGGACCTCCAGCAGAGGCTGGCCGGCTTCGACCCGGTCTCCGATCTTGGCCCGCAGCACGAAGCCGACGGCTGGGTCGATGACCTCGCCCTTCCGCGAGCGGCCAGCGCCCAGCGCCACCGCGGCGCGGCCGAGCATCTCGGCGTCGATGCCCGCCACCCAGCCTGACCGAGCCGCCAAGACTTCCCGCCGCGAGCGAGCGCGGGAAAGCCGGTCCGGTTCTTCGAGCACGCGGATGTCCCCGCCCTGAGCCGCGATCATCGCCCCGAGCTTCTCCAAGGCCGCTCCCGACTGAATCGCCTCTTCGACCCCGGCCACGCCGAGAGCCTCCGCTAACCCCGAGCACAGCTCGAGCACGTCTGCCGGCCCCCGCCCGCGCAGCGTCTCGATAGCCTCGCGCACTTCGAGCGCATTGCCGATGGCGTAACCCTCGGGCTGGCTCATGTCGGAGATCACGGCGGCAGTCTGCACGCCGCCGGCGTGGCCGATGGCGACCATTGCCTCAGCCAGCGCACGCGCC
>DAIUFO010000313.1:0-4949 GCA_036844545.1 Chloroflexota bacterium | reverse complement strand
TGCTCGAAGTGGATGGGGTCCATGGAGTTGTCCATGCACTGCAGCCAGTTGCACGGCAGCTCGTGCATCTCGATGACGGCGTCCAGGTCGTCGCGGACGAGCAGGTCCCAGCGGGGCAAAAGCGGAGCCGGCGCCGGCCCCATGTAGGCGAACACCAGCCCCCCCAGGGCTTCCACCGGGTAGGCCTTGATCTGGATCTTGTCCTTGAACCGCGCCTGGGGATTGGTGTACTCCTCAAACGGCTGCTCCAGGCAGCGCCCCAGCGGGTCGAACAGCCAGCCATGATAAGCGCAGCGCAGACCCTTCTCTTGGGGGATGCCGTATTCCAACGACATGCAGCGGTGGGGGCACACGTCGTCCACCAGCCCGTACTCGCCACTTTCGGTTCGGAACAGCGTGAGGTCCTCGCCCAACAGCCGGACCTTCTGCACCGGCTCTTCGCCGAGCTCGCTTACGGCGCCGATCACGTGCCAATAGCGCCGCAGCAGATTGCCCATGGGCGTGCTGGGGCCAATGCGAGTCAAGCGCTCGTTCTGCTCTTGGGTCGTGGCCATGGGTCAACCTCCGCTTGTAACTGACTGTTTAGACTAACACCTCCAGACTGACAGCAAGCTGTGGGGCCATGAGCAAAAGTTCATGACTTCGCGGTCCTCTCCGTTCAAACTGCGGGTCAGATATCATGAGCAATGCAGTAGGCACCCAGTTTGGACGCATCTTGCACGCACTGAAAGATATGATCGCCGCTAACAAGCCAGCGCCATCCGCTGAGAAAAAGCCGTCCGCGAAGGATCAATAGCCTATGGAGAAGGAACCTGGATTGGTGCCGATTGGCATTGCTGCCAGTCTTATCGTGTTCTCGATACTGTTGGTGGTCATCACTCATCGGCAGTCGGATGAGCGTGCGGCCAGGGCTACGCCAACGCCCACCTCGGTGGCCACAATCACGCCCACAAAGGTGACCAGCGTCACCATCGTCGTGACCGTCACACCTTCCTCCTGAGTTGGCTGCGCTCTTGCCAGGTTTTGGAATGTGGGGAACTGATTGGTGGAAGCCGGTCCTGTTCCTGGTCGTGGTGGGTCATCTCACCAACAGCTCCATCTCACTGTTTCTCCACCGCGAGCAAACACATCGCAGCATCACCCTGCACCCGCTGGTCAGCCGGCCCATGCGTCTTTGGCTGTGGCTTACGACCGCGATCAAGACCAAGGAGTGGGTGGCCTGCCACAGGCAGCATCACGCCTTCGCGGACCGTCGCGGCGACCCTCACTCGCCGAACATCGAGGGGCTTGGCAACATCGTCTTCGGCGGCTACTTCTATTACCGCAAGGCCGTTCGTAAGCCCGGGATCCTCGACAAGTACGGGCAGGGGACGCCGACCGACTGGATCGAGCGCCAGCTGGTAGACCGGATGGGCTGGCTTGGCCAGCTGACGATGTTCACCGTGGACGTGTACCTATTCGGGCTCTTCTTCGGCGCGCTGGTGTGGGCTGGACAAATGCTGTGGGTGCCGTTGTGGGCAGCTGGGATTGTCAATGGCCTGGGCCACGGCGCCGGCTACCGTAACTTCGACATCAAAGGCCAAAGTCGCAACATCGTGCCTGTGGCCATCTGGTTGGGTGGCGAGGAGTTGCACAACAACCACCACGCCGACCCGCACTCAGCGAAGTTCAAGGCCCGCTGGTTCGAGCTCGACATCGGTTGGGTGTATATCAGGGGCCTGGCGCTTCTCAAACTGGCTCAGGTCCGGATGTCCAGCGCCGCGCTCCCCGGCTAGGCCGTTTCCTCCGGTTCAGTAAACATCGTCACGACTCGATCCATTCGCCCGTGAGCAAATCTTCATGACACAACGCCGAGCCGCTGCCACATTGGAGGGACGGTAACCCTGCACAACTTAACCGGCATAGCCGTCAGGTTCGACGGACAGACCTTGCCGCCCGTTTCCGCTCAGCCTCTGGGCTGCGCGGACGCCCTGCCTGCATGCGTCCCGGACACCTACCTCCTAGTACCGGGATGCATGGCCGCCGCGGCGCAAGGGCGGGGCGACGTCGTATGGAGCGGGAACATTCCCCATTGCGGCCAGTGCGCGCCAGTCGCGGCCAAGCGCGGTTGGTTCGCGAAGTTCGCCCCCAAGAAAGCAACAGACGTGACGCTGGTCGTAGTGGAGCACTACACGCCTGACCATGGCCAGCAGGCCATCGGCATGGAGTTCTTCCGCAAGGGCTACCTCGAGCAACCGCATGCCTGACGAGGTGATTCCTGACGGTCTACCGCTGGGAACAAACCAGGTATCGGGGCTGCCCGAGGGAAGCAAGGTCATTGCCATGTGGTCCGGCAGCAATGGCCCGCACGAGTACGTCGTTCACCGCGAGGGCGGCCGCATCTATGCCCGGTCGCCGTCGGATGTAACCGACGGCGTCTTTGACCGCGAGAAAGTACTGACGTTTGTCAGCCGGGTGTGGCTGCCGAAGCCGTAGTTGAGAAGCCCTCGAGCTCAGTCGCGGATGTCCTGAAGGAACCAGTCAGTCGGCAGCTCGTGCCCCAGGCCTTGCGCGCGGGCGGCTTCATAGACCTTGCCCGCCACTGCCCAGAACTGGTTGCCCTGCAAGTTGCCCCGCTCGGAGAAGGTGATCTCCTGATCTGAGGTCCGCCCGGGTGCTCGGCCTGTCAGCAAGTCGTTGAAGGACACGCGGCGGGCGCGCATCTCGAGGTCCCGCCGGTGCAGCTCAGTCTTGTTCAGCCGGTGCTGCTCGAAGGCGGGGTTGTCCGGCTGGGCGTGATAGCCGATGTGCTCGTCCGGCACCTCCCACTCGGGACGGCTGACCGGCCCCGGCGCCGTCCCCAATCGTAGGTACACGTCGACCCGCTCCTGGTACGTCGCATCGTCCGGCCGGCCGCCGATGCAGGTGACGTGCGTGCCGGGCTCCAACCAGTCGGCCATGGGCAGCGGCACGGCGGAGTCGGTACAGCCGGCCACGATGTCTGCCCCGCGGAAGACGCCGCTTGGATGATCGACCGCCTCCACCTCTAAGCCGTACTGGTCGGCGACCTCTCGCGCGTAGGCTTCGCGGTTGGCCTTGGTGGGGCTGAACACCTGGACGCGGCGAATCGTCGGACGGGCGTGGAGAAACGCCGCGACGTGGCTGCGCGCCATGCCGCCGGAGCCCAACATGCCGACCACCTCGGCATGCTCCTTGGCCATGTATTTCACGCCAATGCCGGAGTCGGCCCCGACCCGAAAGTGCTGCAGCACGCCATCGTTGATGATCGCCAGCGGCTCGCCCGTGCGCACATCGTTCAGCAGGATCAGCCCGCAGAACTTTCCGGGCCGCGAACAGTACTTTTCCTGGGTGCGCACCCCTTCGTACTCGCGCTCGTAAATGACGTCGGACTTCATGCGAATGGCAAAGTAGCCCGACACGCTCGAACCGCCCTCCATCGTGCCCCACTGATACACCCGGTCGTCCTCGCCAGTCGGAATCCGAATGTCGATCCTGGGCCGGCAAACAGCGTCCTTCCGGACCAGCTGCTGGTACGCGTCCTCCAGCGCATCCATAGCCGTTTCCATGGTGAGCACGCGCCGAACGTCGTCGTTATTAATCAGAAGGGTCATGGGGCGAACCAATGATACGAGCCGGCGCCTGCCGCCGGAACTAGAGCGGGCCCGAGGGGCTTTGGCCACCAATCAGTAACGGGGGATCGATCACCCCAGTAAGACGATCTCATTAAGATAAGGCGTTATGCGCCATGTCGGGCGAGTATACTGGCGGGCGCGTCTATCTGAGCCAGCGGGACAAGTGGCCTAAGATGCCGAGCGAAAGGCCAGCAAGGAGTTAGACAGCAATGGCCGTTGTCAAGGACCGAGAAGAAACGCTGCGCAATTTCTATGAGGACGTTCGCAGCAAAGCGCTGGAACCCTTGTGGGTGATCAGCGCCAATGTCAACACGATTGAGCCCACTCGCGAAGTGCAGCCATGGCTTTTGGCGCTGGCGCGACGTTCGCCCGCGCATGATTCAGGCTGGCGAGTTGATGGGCGTCGGACACGAGGGCGCCGATCGACGCGTTCTGACGATGAAGAACCCCAGCAATACCCGGGGGCTTGGCACAAGTCGAACGCTCGTGTCAGCCGTGCAGCTGGTGTACCCCGGAGAAGAGGCGCCCACTCACAGGCACACTATGGCCGCGCTGCGTTTCATCATCGAGGGTGAAGGTGCGAAGACCATCGTCAACGGCGAGCCGCTGACGATGGAGCCTGGGGATTTCCTGCTGACTCCTTCCTGGACATGGCACGGTCACATCCACCAGGGTGCGGGCCCGATGCTTTGGCTGGACGTGCTCGACGTCCCCCTCGTACGAGGTCTGGACCTTGGCTTCTACGAAGAATATTCGGATCCACCGCGGGTGCAACCGGCCGAGCGACCCATCGACGATAATCTTCGCCGCTACGGCGTCGGCTCTCTTCTGCCGCAGCGGAAGCCAGGACTGAGCAGTCCGTATTCACCGCTGTTCAGCTACAAATGGCGTCAGGCTCGCGAAACGCTGGCGCGTCTGGCCGGAGACGATGACAGTCCATACGATGGCGCCTCGGTCACGTATACAAATCCCTTCACTGGTGGGCCGATCATGCCCACCATCAATGCCTCGCTGCATCTGCTGCGGCCGGGCCCGTCCGGCAAGGCGCATCGCCACACGAGCACGACCATTTATTACGTGGCAGAGGGTCGCGGCAGCAGCATCTTAGAGGGGAAGCGCTTCGACTGGGAGTTTGGAGACACGTTCGTTGTGCCGAACTGGTGTTGGCACGAGCACGCCGCGGTAGATGGCGACGCCGTGCTGTTCGCCGCCGACGACAGCCCCATGCTGAAAGCCGTCGATCTTCTGCGTGAGCAGTGCCTCCCTGAGAACGACGGCCATCAGGTCGTGACGGGAACGTGCGACATCTGAAAATCG
>DAIUFO010000312.1:0-4975 GCA_036844545.1 Chloroflexota bacterium | reverse complement strand
GCGCCGTGAAGGGCTTGTCGAGATGCTTGATACCGAGTGGCTGCAGCGCATCGGCCACAGCGTTGACGATCGCCGGCGGGCAGCCATTGGTGCCGGCTTCCCCTACCCCTTTCGCGCCCAACGGGTTCAAAGGGCTGGGCGTCTCCGTGTGGTCGAGGATCAGTTCCGGCATGGTGTCTGCTCGCGGCACCGCGTAGTCCATCAGTGAGGCGGTGAGAGTTTGGCCGGACTGATCGAATATCACTTGCTCCAGCAGCGCTTCGCCTATCCCCTGCGCAATCCCTCCGAGGATTTGGCCCTCGACAATCATTGGATTGACGATAGTGCCGCAGTCGTCGACGGCCACGAACTTTTGGATATGAAGCTGCCCTGTTTCACGGTCGATCCGAACCACCGCGATGTGGGTTCCGAACGGCCACGCCTCAGCCTTGTTTTCAAAGTACGCCGTAGCCTCTAAGCCGGGCTCCTCGCCCTCGGGGAGCTTCGCCAGCTGCGTGTAGGCTGCTTCTGCCAGCTGCGCCCAGGTCACCTTCTTTTCCGCGGCTCCAACAACCCCCAACCCGTTCTCGACAACGAGCAGGTCTTCGGGAGCGGCTTCGAGCAGCTTGGCGGCAATCCGCTTGGCCTTGTCCACCACCCGTTCGGTCGCTCTCACCACGGCGCCGCCACCCAGCATCATGCTGCGACTGCCAAACGTGCCTACTCCCACGGGCGTGGCCGCGGTGTCGCCATGGACCACGGTCACCTGTTCGATTGGCACCCCCAATTTCTCGGCGGCCACCTGGGCGAACGAGGTCTCATGTCCCTGGCCGTGGCTGCTGGCGCCGGTAACCACCGTCACCTGCCCCGTCCGTTCCACACGCACGAGCCCGCTCTCGAAGCCGGCGCCACCACTTGGCTCCACGAACGTAGAGATGCCGATACCCATCAGCTCGCCGTGGGCTCGAGCTTCGTCACGCTGACGCACCAGCTCGTCGTAGCCAGCCAGCTCCAGCGCTCGATTCAATGCCCTCTCGTAGTCGCCGGAGTCATAGACCGCGCCGGTTGCCGACTGGTAGGGGAACTGATCGGGCTGAATGAAGTTCTTGCGCCGAATCTCGATTTGGTCCAGCCCGAGCTCCCGCGCCATCTGGTCGACCATGCGCTCGACGATCAGCACCGCTTCGGGCCGGCCCGCCCCGCGATACGGACCGGTTGAGGTGGTGTTGGTGAACACGCCGACGATTTCTGAGCGTATGCTCGGGATGCGGTAGCAGCCGGAAACCATGGTGAGCTGGTACATCGGCGGCAGCGCGGTGGCGAAGTGCATGTAGGCGCCCATGTTGGCAACGGCGTGCACCTTCACGGCGACCAGCGTCCCGTCGCTGTTGGCCGCCAGGCTGGCGTTCATGACCATATCCCGGCCTTGCGTGGTGGACATGAGGTCCTCATTGCGCGTGGCGATCCACTTAACCGGGGCGCCGAGCTCGAGCGCCAGGAAGGCTACCAGGATGTCCTCTCTATATACGCCGGCCTTGCTGCCGAAGCCACCGCCGACGTCGGGCGCGATGACCCGCAGCAGATTCTCCGGATAGCGCAGCGCTGCCGCGATGAACGTGCGGCTGAGGTGGGGCGACTGCGTCGCGAGCCACAAAGTGAGGCCGCGGCCCATGGCGTCGGGCGCGGCCAGCGCGCCGCGGGGCTCCATGGCGATGGCCGCGACCCGTGGGCTGACTACCCGCAGCGAAACCACTTTGTGCGCCGTGGCAAACGCCTGGTCCACGTCGCCCGATTCGCGCTTCATGGTGTAGCAGACGTTGCTGTCGAGATGCTCCCACACCCGAACGGCCCCCTCCTGGAGGGCCGCCTCCGGATCGGCGATGGAATCGAGAGGCTCGTATTCGACCTGGACGAGCGTGGCCGCGTCGGCCGCGCGGGCTGGCGAGTCTGCCACAACGGCCACGAGCGGCGTCCCGGCCGCCTGCACGACGTCGCGTGCAAGCGGCGGATGCGGCGGAACCTGTGCGCCGGGCACGCGCATGGCGAACACGTCGCCCAGGTGCGCCACGTCGTCGCCGGTGATGATCTTGGCCACACCCGGCGCCTGCCGCGCCGCGCTCAGGTCGATCGACAGTATCTTCGCCTTTGGGAAAGGGCAGCGTACGACGGCCATGGAGAGGGTGCCGGGCAGCTGGAGATCGTCCACGTAGCGCCCTCGCCCGGTCACCAACCGCGCATCCTCCACCCGACGAATCGATTGACCTATCAACGGCTGCACTGATTCCATCAGTGGTCCTATGATAGGGCGCGCGATGAAAGCATGGGAACGCACCAGGGTATCTGCATGAAGGGTCGAGTTGCCGTCCTGAAGCCGGGCAAACGCTTCGAGCTGCGGGAGTTCGCCGTCCCGGATCCCGAGCCTGGCGCGACGATTGTCCGCATGTCGATGGCAGGTGTGTGCGGATCGGACCTTCACACCTGGCGGGGCGATCACGGCGACGCTCGACCGATCGCGGCCAGCGGGCATCTCCTGGGGCATGAGGGCACGGGCGTCATCCACGCCCTGGGCAGCGGCCTCGACACTGACTTTGCCGGTGAGCCGCTCCGGGAAGGCGACCGGGTCGTGTTTTCCGCCATACGGTCCTGCCAGCACTGTGTCTTCTGCCTGGCCGGTGACGAGCACTTGTGTTCTCGTCGGGTGCTCCTGAACGCACGTGCGAAGGTGGCTGAGCCTCCGTATTTTGTGAACACCTACGCGGACTACGTGTACCTCGAGCCCAAGCATGCCATCTTCAAGGTGGCGCCGGAGCTGGCTGATGAAGAGCTCACGGCGGTGAACTGCGCCATGGGCACCGTGATGCAGGGGCTTCAGTCGGCTGGTGCTCGCCAGGGCCAGACGCTGGTGGTGCAGGGCGCCGGCGGGCTGGGCTTGTATGCCATCGCCATCGCCAAGGACATGGGATTGTCGTCGATCGTCGCCGTTGACAGCCAGAGGCCGCGCCTCGAGCTGGCGAAAGAGCTTGGGGCCGCCGAGACCCTGGACATCACTGAAATGCCCGCGGCGGAAGACCGGGTCAACGCTGTGCTGCGCGCGACAGGCAACAGGGGCGCGGACATCGTGCTGGAGCTCGCGGGCTTCGGCGAGCTGGTCCAGGAAGGCATCGACATGCTGGCGCCGGGCGGAACCTACGTCGAGATTGGCAACCTGATGCAAAATCGAACGGCCACGATTACGCCGGCCTCCCTGTTACGCGGAAAACGAATCCTCGGCTCTGGAATGTACCGGCCGGCGATCCTGCCAAAGGTTCTCGATTTTCTCAGCCGCAATCATGACGTTGCCGCGTTGAGGCGCGTCGTATCGCACAAGTTCCCGCTGGCCAACATCGACGAGGCGTTCCAAACCTCTGAGTGGAGCGGCCGAGACACGCCTGTGATTCGCAGCGCACTCATACCGTGAGCCTAAGTTCCTCCATCTGGGATTCGCGGACCTACGACCAGGCTCGTCGCCGGTTGGTGCCCTCGTTCGAGCTGCTGTACGGCACGGTGGCAACTGTTGTGTCCTGGCAGCGCTCGCGGCCGGTACGCGTGCTCGATCTGGGTGCAGGCACCGGCCTGCTTTCGGCCACTATTCGCGCTCACCGGCCCGATGCCCGCTTGACAATGGTGGATAGTTCGAGGTCAATGCTCGATCAGGCACGAAGGCGATTCGGAGACGATGACGTTGCCTGCGTGCATTCGGACCTGACCGACACTCTGCCAAGAGGGCCGTACGACGCCATCGTGTCCGCCCTGGCTATCCATCATCTTTCAGACACCGACAAGAGGGCACTGTTTCGGCGGGTCCGGGAGGCCCTCGACGGCGATGGCGTGTTCCTGAACATCGATCAGGTGGCTGCGCCCACTGCCTGGCTGGAAGCTGAGTATGGAGCCTGTCATGAGCGGTACGCGCGATCGCACGGGTCTGACGACGCGGAATGGGCAGCTGCCGCCGAACGGATGCAGTACGACCGGAGCGCCAGCCTCCACGACCAGTTGGCCTGGCTGCGCGAAGCTGGCTTCTCGACGGTCGATTGCCTTATCAAGCGCTGGCGCTTTGTCGTCTACTCCGGATGGACTAGTCAAAGCTAGCCATGACCAGGGCGATCGCAGGCTATTTGCCCTCCTTCCTGGAGGCCCCAGCCTCGGACGGCGCCAGGCCATACAGGCGCTCGGCGTTGCGGGACAGGATGGCCTCGAGATCCTGTTCTGTCAGGGCGTTGTTGGCCAGCAGCTCATCGACCTCTTCGCGGCAGCTCTCGGCGTTGACCTCGTGCGGGAAATCGGACGAAAAGACGAACGGCTCGGCGCCTACCGCTTTCACTGCCTGGGCCAGCAACGGCTCGTCGCCCTCGCAGCCGACGAAGATGCGGCCGGCCCGAATCTGCTCGACGATGTAGTCGCTGACCTTCCTGCCCGGCTCGAGTCGCAACAGCTCCTGGCGAACGTCGAAGGGCGTGAAGCCGGCGAACGATCCGTCGAACCGCTCCAGCGCCAGGAGCAGCCAGGCTACGCCGGCCTCCAGGAAGCCGAACCTTACGTTCGGGAAGCGCTCGAACACGCGATGGAACACCATGCCGGCGAAGTTGACCAGCATGCCGAAGGGATGGCCCAGCGCGTGGGCCGCGGCGAAGACGTCCATGGTGTCCAGGCCCAGGCCGTTGTGCGAGCCGCCGTGGATGGCCAGCGCGCAGCCCAGCCGGTCGGCCTCGGCGTAGAGCGGCCAGAACTCTTTGGCGCCCAGGTGCGCCTTGAGGCCGGTCGACGGCAGCATGCCGCCGCACATACCGAGCTCCGAGACCGCGCGGCGCAGCTCGGCCACGGCGGCCTCGGGCTCCTGCAGGGGCACGAGCGCCATGCCCTTGAAGCAGGGGCTCCTGCGGAGATACGCGTCGTGCAGCCAGTCGTTGTAAGCCCTGGCCACGGCGATGGCCCAGTCCACGTCGGTGATGCGGCCAAA
>DAIUFO010000311.1:0-4977 GCA_036844545.1 Chloroflexota bacterium | reverse complement strand
GTTTACCGGCCGCCCAGGCTTCAACGAGTGGATGCCTGATGCAGTGCCGTGCGTCGACGATGTCCTTGATCTGCGCTTTGAAATCATCGGGACCGGCGAGCTTGCCAGCCACCTCGGCTGCAGCTACTGGCATATGTTCTTCTTCCTTCCTTCCGGGGCTCGTGAGAGTCATCGAATTTCACCCCCAGCGGTCTTGTCCGGATGATAGTGTGCAGGATGATACCCTCGGTGACGAATGAGCGTTCAGTCATCGGCGGTGGCTAGCCGCCCAGCGCCCCCAGCCACCGATGTCAAGGACCTCTCCTTGGTGGATTCCCGGCGAAGCCAGATTCTGGACGCGGCAATCGGGCTGTTTGTGCGGCGTGGCTATCACCCCACCACTGTCAAGGACATCGCCCGAGCAGCCGGCTTGAGCATCGGCACCGTTTACCTTTATTTCCCGTCCAAGGACAGCATCCTGGAGTTCGGCTGCGAGCGCGTCCTGGCCGACTTCTCGGCCCTCGCTCGAGATGAGGGCTGGCGCTCAAAGGATCCTGCCGAGGCCCTGGCCAGCGCCTTCCGCGAGTTTGTGGGGCTGGTCGATCAGACCTCAGACCTGCATCTCATCATCTACCGCGAAAGCTCGGCCCTAGACCGCAAGGCTCGCCGGCGCATCACCGATTTCGAGCTTGGCTTTCGGCAGCTCTTCAGCGGGCTGCTGGAGCGCGGCATCACGGCCGGACGTTTCACAGCGCACGACATCGCGCTCCGGGCGCAAACGATCGTGTTCCTGGCCCACATGTGGGCTTTGAAACGCTGGTGGCTGCAGTCTTACACGACGCCGGAAGACTATGCTCGGGAGCAGCTTCGCCTGCTCCTGGGAGACGCGAGCGTCATCCGATGAACGACGCCGAAGCTGCCTTCAAAGCCAAGCTGGCGGCGGGTGCCATGGTGGAGCACGCCGACGAGATGACCGAGGGCTATCGCCGCGAGCTGAAAAAGATGCTGCGCGTGGCTGGCGACACCGAGTTTCGCAGCGTCCCCATGCTGTACAGCTATCTGCATGTGGGCGTGCCCTACCGTTACGTCCAACCACTGCTGTCGGTTGCCCAGGACGAGCTGGGCCATGCCCACATCGACTACCGGCTGCTCGAGCAACTCGGCGAGGACATCGACGCGCTGATCATGGAGCGCTCGGTCGATCAGTGGGCCTATCCGTACTTCTTCGACATGCCTATCGAAAGCTGGTCCGAAATCGCTGTGGCGGAGGGGCTGGGCGAGTTCGCCGGAGGCCTGCTCGTTCGCAACATCTATCACCACACCAGCTACGCGCCCTGGCGGCGAGCGCTGGCCAAAGTGGATATCGAAGAGAACTTCCACGTGCGTTTCGGCCAGACGCTCATGCGCGAGATGGCGGCCGGCGAGGACAGCCGGCGCCAGCTGCAAGAGACGCTGGATTGGATGTTTCCTCTCCTCGTCGAGTTCATGGGCCCGCCAGGCCGCGAGGTGGACCCCCAGATCGAGTACCGATTGAAGGGCAAGAAGGTGGACGATCTGCGTCAGGACTACTTGCGCTATGCCGTCCCGTTCTGCCACGAGCTTGGGCTGTGCGTGCCTGTCCACTACGAGCCTGACCTGGATCGGTTCGTGCTCGACTTTCCCTTCCCCTGCAAGTTCGAGCCGGAGAACAAGCGCTGGGACTTCGGTTCGAGCGTGGAATGGCCAGAGGTGTTCGCCCGCTGGAAGGCGCACGGGCCAATGGCCGAGGAGCACCTGCGCTGGATCCGCGCCGGCCGGCAGTCGGTCGATGGCTGGCTGAGCCGGATGGCGGCGGGCTGACGATGGCCGGCGACAGCCTCCTGGCCAGGTGCTGGGCGGCGCTGGAACGGACGCGGGATCCTGAGCTTGATGTCAGCCTGGTCGGGCTGGGCTTGGTTCGAGACGTCGCCGTCGAGGGAAGCACCGCCAAGGTGCAGCTCACCTTCACCTCAATGGGCTGCCCCTGGACCGCGTGGATCGAGGACGGCGTGCGTTCCGAGCTGCTCTCCGTGCCAGGCGTCGACGAGGTGGATATCGAGGTCGTCTGGGATCGCGCCTGGAACCGGCGAGATCTTCGCGCTGACGCCAGGCGACAACTCGAACGGCTCGGCATTGCCACGTGAGCGAGGAAGACATCTACTGGGTGTTCGCGCGCCGCGAGCCCGGCCAGCCGCTGAGCCAAATCGGGATCGTCAAGGCTGCCAGCCCCGGCCTGGCCTACGTGTATGCACAGCACAACTACACCGAACGGCAATGGCTTGACCTGTGCATCGCGGCGAAGAGCGCCTTCTTCTTCGGAGTTCCGGAGCCAGCGTCCTTAAGCACGGAGGCGGGATCGTGAGCGCCAGCGCGGATCTGGCCAAGCTTCTCCGAACTGTGGTGGCAGCGAAGCATGATCTCGGTTTTCGCTGGAGCTCCTGGCTGGTGAGCGCGCCAGGTATCGAGGGACGGATAGCGCTGGCCGGGATGGCGCTCGAGGAAGAGGGGCACGCTCGTGTTCTGGAAGGCTTTCTGACGACCGACCTGAATGATCCTCCAGTGGACCGTGACGCGCTGGTGCGGTGGGACACCTGGCCAGGCGCGGATCGTCGAGCGAGGATCGAGCATAGCTGGCCGGAAGCCCTGGCGCAGTGCTTTGTGCTGGATGCCACGATCACCGCGCTCCTCCGCGTGCTGGCCCTGGCGATCCGGCCTCGGCTGGCGCAGCGGGCGGCGCAGATGGTGCGCGAAGAGCGCTTCCATCACGTGTTCGCGGTTGAGAGCTTGAAAAGCCTGGCTCCCAACACTCGGGTGCTCGACCAGCTCATACAAGCGGCACGTACCGACGCGCGCGCCCGGATCGACCTAGTCAGTCTCCAGGACCTGGCCAGCGCCGGCGAGCTCCCGCCCGAAGCGCCGCGGCTGTATGACGGGTATCTTGATGAGATCAGCAGGCTGCAAGCTGCCATCGCCACGGAGGCTCAACTCGCATGAGGAGCGGGCCATCCAGCCGAGAGTGTCCCCGGTGCGGCCGTGCGGCAGCCGAGCTGATCTCACTGTACGGCAGCCAGCTCATGACCTCCCAGTTTCGCTGCCGCGAGTGCGGCGCCCTGTTTGAGGCCATCCGCTGGGATGACGGCCCGGAATCAAGCTCTAAGGAGGATGGAGGCGTTGGCAGTGACATCGCGCATAAGTGAAGGTGTGCGGTTCGCCTGGTCAGAGGAGTTGGTCGGCTCGCGGGTGGGATATTACCCGCGCGAGGAGGGGAATCGCGTGCAGCCGCACTCGGAGCGCTATTGGGCAACCGTCGAGACGCTACCGCGCGAACGGTTGGAAGAGATTCAGCTGCGGCGCTTGCAGACGCTGCTCCAGCATACGCAGGCCAACAGCGCCTTCTACCAGCGGCTGTGGAAATCGGCCGGTGTGGTCGCCGAGGACGTCCAACGGTTGGAGGACCTCCAGGCCTTTCCGATTGTGACCAAGGAGCACTTCGATCGGGACCAGCGCGAGCACCCGCCCTTCGGCTCGGCCTGGACCGTGCCGCCGAATGAGCAGATGAAGGTGTGGCAAACCTCCGGCACCAGCGGCCCGCCGCGGCTGTGGGTCGAGACCAAGGAGGATTGGGAAAACAACATGTATCTGTACGCTCGCGCCCTGTATGCGCACGGCGTCCGGCCGGGCTGGCGGGCGTACTCCGCTTTCAGCTATCCGCCGTTCATCGCCTTTTGGCTGGCGCACTATGCCAGCGAGATGATGGGCTGCCAGGTCGTCCCCAAGGGAGCCCTGCCAACGCAGGTGTGGCTTAGCGTGATGCAGCGCCTGGCCGGCACAGCCCCGGCCTTCATGTGGGCCACGCCGACCTACGCGCAGCGGCAGATCGAGGTGGCGGCGCAGATGGGTCTCGACCCCAAGACGCTGGGCATCAAGCTCCTCAGCCTGGCTGGCGAACCCGGCGCTTGCGTGCCCGCGACGAAGAGCGCCCTGGAAAGCGCGTGGGGCGCGGTCGTGCACGACGTCATGGGCGCCACCGAGAGCAGCGGGCCAATTCTGTTCACTTGCGAAGCGCAGGCCGCCTTGCCGCGGCCCTCGGACCACGCCACGGTCGACTACTTGATCGTCGAGGTGCTGGATCTGGCCACACACCAGCCGGTGCCGGAGGGCGAGTACGGTGCGCTGTGCGTCACGGCCCTCGGACGCAGCGGGACGCCGGCTGTGCGCTTCCTCCTCAATGACTACGTGCGGCTCATCTGGGACGCGTGTCCCTGCGGCCGCACGCTGCCGCTCGTGACCGGCGGCATCCACTCGCGCGCCGATGACATGCTGATCATCAAGGGCGTGAATGTGTATCCCAGCCTCATCGAGAACATCGTCCGCTCCGTGAAAGGTCTGGGGACCGAGTACTTGATCGTGCGCGGCGAAGGCAGCGCTGTCGTCCGTGTGGAAGCCGTCTCAGAAGTAAGTGCCGATGTCTACCAGGCGCTGGCCGCTGAAGTGCAGGCGCAGATTCGCGCCGGGACCACGCTGAGCCTACCCGTCGAAGTGCTCGCCCCCGCCCCCCTGCCGAGATCGGAAACCAAGACCAAGCGCATTCAATGAGCTTCCGCACCATGCTGGCGGTCCGCTGGACCGATTGTGACGCGGCCGGGATCGTGTTCTACGGCAACTACTACGCCTTCCAGGAAGCGGCCACACTGGAGTTCTTTCGCAGCCGGGGCTTGAGCTGGCACACGTTGCAGGAGCGCTACGGTGCGCACTTCCCTCGGGTTGAGTCGCACTGCACCTACACGGGCCCAGCAACATATGGAGACCTGATCGAGGTCGAGCTGTTCGTCCCGGACATCGCATCCAAGATTATGACCCTCGGCTTCCGCGTGTTCGCCCAAGTGGATCAGCGCAAGCTGTGCGACGGCTACGTCAAGTTCGCCATGGTGCCGCGATCGCCGGAAAATGGGGCGGCGCGAGCCCTGCCCTTGCCCGAGG
>DAIUFO010000310.1:0-4993 GCA_036844545.1 Chloroflexota bacterium | reverse complement strand
GATACTTGGGGGGCAACCCCCTGGGAAAATAGGTCATCGCCAGGGCTGCCTTATTCCCAAGAGGCCCTCACCGCAAGGTGGGGGCCTCTTGTGCTCTTATGCCGCCATCCCCCAGGCGCACCGTAGGATGTTCACACTATAATCGGTCGCCACGGTCTCAGGTCCGGCCATGTTGAAGCTTGCAGCCTCCACGCTCATCATTCACGATCTGTCCATCGCCGCCACCGCTGCGCTCATCCGTCAGGCGGGCTACGACCTATAAGCTCTGAAGGCGCCGCCGGCGCCACCGTCGAGTTTCGGCACGTGAGCAAGCGCTTTGGCGCGGGCGGCGGCCCGGGCGCGGTCAACGATCTTTCGCTCACCGTGCCGCCCGGCAACATCTGCGTGCTGGTCGGCCCCAGCGGCTGCGGCAAGACCACCACCCTCCGGATGGTTAACCGGCTGATCGAGCCCAGCGAGGGGCAAATCCTGATCGATGGGCATGACGTGGCCGGCGAAAGCGCCACGGAGCTTCGGCGCCGCATCGGCTACGTCATCCAGCAAGTGGGCCTCTTTCCGCACAAGACCATCGCCGAGAACGTGGCCACCGTGCCGCGCCTGCTGCGCTGGCCGGAGGAGCGCGTGCGCCGCAGAGTGGAGGAGTTGCTGGCGCTGATCGGCCTGGACCCCTCTCTGGTGCGGAATCGCTATCCCGCGGAGCTTTCCGGCGGTGAGCGCCAGCGCGTGGGGGTGGCTCGAGCGATGGCCGCCGAGCCTCCCGTCATGCTCATGGACGAGCCGTTTGGCGCGGTCGACCCGATTGCCCGTGACCGCCTGCAGAACGAGTTCCTGCGGCTGCACCGCGAGCAGCGCACCACGGTGATCTTCGTAACTCACGATATCGACGAGGCCATCAAGATGGGCGACCGGGTGGCGGTCATGCAGCAGGGTGGTGTCCTGGCGCAATACGCTTCTCCCGCCGACTTGCTGACCAAGCCCGCCAGCGATTTTGTGGCCCGTTTCGTTGGCTCGGACCGTGGGCTCAAGCGCTTGGCGCTGACCACCGTTGCCGGCGTCGCGCTGGAACAGGCGCCGACCATCTTTGAGAACGAGGTCCTTGGCTCACCTGAGGACGGGCTGGCCCTGGCCGGCGCCAGATACCGCTTGCTGTTGGACGGCGAGCGACGGCCTATCGGCTGGATCAACACCCGCCGCATGGCCGCCGGCGAGCGTGCCACGCGTGGTTTGGCTGATCCCTCATCACCTTTCCTGAACCTCGAAACCAGCCTGCGCGATGCGCTCTCGATGCTGCTGGGGTTGGCCGTCCGGACCGGCGTAGTCGTCGACCAAGCTGGGCGTTACACCGGCGTGGTCACCGTGGAGACCATCGCCGGCACCCTGCGCAGCGCTATCGAAGCCCCCCTCGAGGACGCTTCGGCTGTGGCCGTGGCGGATGGCGCGCGATGACGCCGGGCGAACCGCTGATCCGTTGGGACTGGGTGGCGCGGCACCTCGGCGATATCGCTCAGCGCACCGGCGAGCACCTGCTGCTGGCTGGCTTGGCGGTGAGCATCGGCTTCCTGTTGTCGATGGCGCTGGGCATCTGGGCGGCGCGCCGCCCAGGTGTGTACGGGCCGGTCACCTGGGTCGCGGGCGTGCTGTACACCATCCCCAGCCTGGCGTTGTTTGCCTTGCTGATCCCGTTCACCGGGCTGTCGCTGCTCACCGCGGAGATCGGCTTGGTGAGCTACACCTTGCTGATCCTGGTGCGCAACATCGTCGCCGGCATCCGGGCGGTCCCGCCCGAAGTGCGGGACTCGGCGCTCGGCATGGGCTGCACGCCCTCTCAAGTGCTGTGGCGCATCGAGCTGCCGCTGGCGCTGAGCGTGATCGTCGCCGGCATCCGGGTGGCCGCCATCACCACCATCGGCCTGGTGACGGTCACCGCCCTCATTGGCCAGGGCGGGCTCGGATTCTTCATCATCGACGGCATTCAACGCTTCTTTTCCACCCCACTCATCGTCGGCGCCACGATGTCCGTCGTTCTGGCTGTGGCCATCGACGCCCTCCTGGTGCGCGTCCAACGCTGGCTGACACCCTGGACGCGGGTCGGAGGCTAGCCCTTTGTCATTCCGAGCGCAGCGAGGAATCCGCTTCCCAGGGCTAGGCGCGTGACCTTTTTCGCCGCTGTGAGCGCCTGGCTCTTGGATCCTGCGCACTGGCAAGGCTCGGACGGCATACCCACGCGGCTTGCCGAGCACGTGCTCTTGTCGGCGCTGGCCACTAGCCTGGCCGTCCTGCTGGCCCTGCCGCTCGGGGTGTACCTGGGGCACACCCGGCGCTTCAGCTTCGCCGCCATCAGCGTCGCCAACATCGGGCGGGCGCTGCCCTCCCTGGCGCTCCTGGCCTTCGCTCTCCCGGTGGCCTTTGCGCTGGGACTCGGGCTTGGTTTTTGGCCAACGTTGTTTGCGCTCGTGCCTCTTGGCATCCCGCCCATCCTGACCAACAGCATTACTGGTGTGCGCGAGGTCGACCGCGATGTGGTGGATGCCGCCCGGGGCATGGGCATGGGCAACCTGCAGTTGCTGCGGCAGGTTGAGCTCCCGATTGCCGCGCCGCTGATGATCGCCGGTATGCGCAACGCGGCCGTGGCCATCGTCGCCACCGCGACGCTTGGCGCCATCGTTGCCGGTGGCGGGCTGGGGCGCTACATAGTGGATGGCCTTGCCCGCCAGGAGTACGAGCGCCTGTTCGTGGGCGCGCTGCTTGTCGCCCTGCTGGCGATCTTCACGGAACTGGCTTTTGGCCTGTTCGAACGCCTTACCGTCAGCGAAGGCGTCCGGCGCCCGCTGCGACTGCGACCGGGCAAGATCCCGTGTCCCCTCTCCCGCGGCGGCGGGAGAGGGCTAGGGTGAGGAACCAATCCGCTGGCCCGGGCGAGAATGAGCCCGGTACAGGCAGTTCGCGGGCGTTGCCGCGGGCCAGGCATGGACGAGTGACGTAAACTAACTGGTAAGCGCCCGGCAACGTGGCGGCGTGGCCAGCGCCCTCGTAAGAACCGAATACCGCCTGAATGAAGCTCTTGGAAGGAGTCTGTCCGTGCGTACTTTGAAATCATTGGTGCCCATCCTGACGGCCGCGGTATTGGGGCTGGCGGCCTGCGGTGGCGGTGCCGCGCCTGCCTCCAGCAGCCCGGCGGCGCCCAGCGCAGCCAAGCCAGCCGCCAGCAGCCCCGCGCCGGCAACCTCGGCCGCGGCCAGCGCCAAGCCCGCCGCCTCGGCCCCCGCCGCTGCCAGCGTCAGTGCCAAGCCCTCGGCCAGCGCCGCCGCCGCGGCTAAGCCCACCGTGCGCATCGGGTCGACCAACTTCTCAGAGCAAAGCGTGCTGGGCGAGCTCTACGCCCAGGTCCTCGAGGGCAGCGGCTATAAAGTCGATCGGAAGTTCAATCTGGGCACGCGCGAAATCGTGCAGCCCGCGCTCGAGTCGGGCCAGATCGATATGGATGCAGAGTACCTGGCCACCCTGCTGAAGTTTGTGGACAAGAATTCCACCCCAACCACTGATCCGTCGGAAACGTCCAAGCTGCTGCAGACGGCGCTCACCCCCAAGAAGCTGACGGTGCTGTCGTACGCGCCGGCCGTCGACACGAATGGATTCGCCGTTACCAAGGCTACTGCCGACAAGAGCAACCTCAAGAAGATCGGCGACCTGCAGCTTGTGGCTGGCCAGATGATCCTGGGTGGCCCGCCCGAGTGCCCGACGCGGCCCTTCTGCCAGCAGGGGCTGGAAAAGACCTATGGCCTGAAGTTCAAGGACTTCAAACCGCTGGACACCGGCGGCCCGCTCACGGTCCAGGCGTTGGAGGCCAACCAGGTGCAGCTCGCCTTGCTGTTCACCACCGATGCCAACATCACCACCCACAATTTCGTCCTTCTCGATGACGACAAGCACCTCCAGCTGGCCGACAATGTGGCGCCCGTGGTTCGTGACGACCTGCTCGACAAAGCCGGACCGGACTTCAAGACCGCCGTGAATTCCATCGCTCCCAAACTGACGACCGCTGAGCTAACCGGCCTCAACAAGCAGGTCGGCGTCGACAAGAAGGACGCCAAGGACGTTGCCGCCGCCTGGCTGAAAACCAACGGGCTGGTGAAGTAGCGCCCCAGCCCGCGCCGGCGCTGGAGGATCTGACGTGATCGCGGTCGTTACCGGCGCGGGCAGCGGTATCGGGCGAGCCACTGCCATCCGGCTGGCCAGCGACGGCTTCGCCGTAGCCGTGGCCGACCTGAACCTGGCCGCCGCGAAGGAGACCGCCAGCGCCATCGGTGGAACCCCCGTCGAGGTCGATGTCAGCGACATCGCCGCCGTGCGGCACATGGTTCAAACCGTCGAGCAGTGCCTGGGGCCCATCGACGTGCTGGTGAACAACGCCGGCTGGGACCGGATTGGGCCGTTCATCGACTCCGATGAGGCGCTCTGGGACCGCCTGCTGGCGGTGAACTTGAAGGGACCGATTGCCTGCTCGCACGCCGTCCTGCCGGGCATGATCGAGCGCCGCCAGGGGCGGATCGTCTGCGTGGCCTCCGACGCCGGCCGGGTCGGCAGCTCCGGCGAGGTAGTGTACTCGGCCACCAAGGGCGGCGTGATTGCCTTTGCCAAGGCCTTGGCCCGCGAGGTCGCGCGTCACGGCATCCTGGTCAACTGCGTGGCGCCTGGCCCAACCGATACGCCGTTCCTGCAGGGCTTCGGGGGGAACGAGCGCATCCTGGAGGCGATGACCAAGGCCACGCCGCTGCGCCGCCTGGCCCGGCCGGAGGAGATCGCCGCGGCCATCAGTTTCCTGGCTTCTGCCGATGCCGGCTTCATCACCGGCCAGACGCTGAGCGTCAACGGCGGCCTGACCATGCTGTAGTCGAGCTCTACGTGCGCGACGAAGTCGGCCCGCCCGAGGAGGCCGCCCGAGAGCGGCGCGCGATCTAGCGGGCCCCCGCGGTTACTGGCGCGTACGTGCGGC